>JAOUIM010000372.1 GCA_029884035.1 Aquincola sp.
CTTGTGCCAAGCGCGACTCTCGTGCCGAGCGACGACGGAGTCGTGCCGAGAATGCTGGGTCATTGGGGCCTCTGGATGCCCGTGATGATTGGCGGTCGTCTTTCGACTGGAGCTTCTCCTGCAGTGGCGTCTCTTGGCTTCTGCGCCTCGACCCCAGCCAGAGGAATGGGACAGGGGCGAATCTTCAGAGCTGGCATGCCGTGGATGTGCTCGGGCCTCAAGCGAGTGTGGCGAGCTGTGCAAGTGGCAATGAGTCCTGTGCTTGGCCGGCGACACTCGCACTGACGCAATGGACTGCGCCAGAGCGGACGCTAGCGAGCTTCCGCTCCTGTTAAGGGTTGTCGGACACCTGCCCTCAGTTCGTGGCAGATCGCTGCATTGCCGCTTGCGCGGGCAGGTGTCCGACAACCCTTAACAGGAGGGCGCTTTCCGGCGGCGTAGAAGCAGTCAGCGACGCCACGGTGGCGGCCACGCCTGGGGCCGACGTCCGCTGCACCTCGCATTGCTGACCTTCGTGTGTCCTGTGGTCGCCAAGCCCGGTGACCGCTTGAGGGAGCTCAGCGTGAGGTGAGTCCGCGCGGGCGACGGACCGCAACCGCTGCGCAGCGCAACTCGAAGACGCGCGCTCTTTCTTGCGTCAACCATGCAGTAGAAGCTGCCGCAACCTCGCAAACTCCGAAAGAACCTCAGCTTCATCGCTGAATGCCGCGCCATGTCCTCCTTCGCCCCCCTGCCCTCCACCCTTCTCGGCCGTTACCGCCACTACAAGGGCGGCGAGTACGAGGTGATGGGCGTCGCGCGCCACAGCGAGACGCACGAACCGCTCGTGGTCTACCGCCCGCTCTACAACGACAGCGGGTGGTGGGTGCGGCCGCCCGGGATGTTCTTCGAGATGGTGGTAGTGGGCGGCGTGCAACGCCCGCGTTTCGAGAAGAGCTGCTGACGCCTTCTTCCTGCCTGTTCAGTAGCCAGTAGCGCCCGCCGCGGCGAAACGCACCACGATCAGGAAGTACAGGAAGCTCAGGCGCGTCAGTCCCGCATGCAACGAGAGACGGTGCCTTCCGCGGTTCAATCCGTGAACAGGAGTTCGTACAAGGCCCTCGCCTTGGGTGTCATGTTCTTCGGGTCCGGTCGCAGCACCTTGTCATCGGGCGCGAGCAGCTTCGCGTACACGGCCTGGTACACACGCTTGACCACGCCGGGCGCGACGAGCTCGCGGTCGTAGCCTGGGAAGAAGCCGAGCAGGCGGTAGCCGGCACTTTCGACCACCTGCTGCGCGTAGACATGCTTGAGCGTGATCAGCCCGTAGATGAACGCCGCGCCCATGCGTCGTCCGGCTTCCTCCATGCCCGAGATGATCCGGCGCGTCAGCCCGGCGCCAGCGTGCGGCGGTGCGATCACGACCAAGCGGCCCCACAGTGCGAGCGAATCCACCTCCCGTTCACCTGCCCATACACCCACGAGTTCGTCGCCGCACCACACCGTCAGCACGATGACGTCCTTGTCGACGGCGCCATCGAGGCAGACCCGCTCGCGGTAGAAGTCCTCGCGCAGGAAGCTGCTGCTCACGCCGAAGGTGATCTCCGGGTACCACCGCTGCAGTGCCGAGGTCACCTCGGGGATGTGATGGCGGCACATTGCCTGCACGGTGTAGCCGGGCGGCATCTCGATGAACGCGAGCGCCTGCTCCCAGGGCAGCCAGTTCACGACCGGCCGGCAGCGCTGGGCTGCGGAAACAGCACGTCGAACAAGGCGCGAGCGCGCGGCGTGAGGTTTGCCGGGTCGGGGCGCACCAGCTCGTCCTCGGGCACCAGCACCTTGCAATAGACACCTTCGAAGACGCGGCGGATATCGCCCGGCGCCACCTCCTCGCAGTCGTACCCCGAGGTGAAGCCGATGAGCTGGAAGCCGGCCTTTTCCAGCGCATCCTGCATGTGTGGGATCTTCAGCGTGGCCAGGCCGAACAGGAACTCTGCGCCCATCGCGCGCCCGGCCGTCACTGCCAGCGGCATCACCTTCGAGGCGAGCTTGGCGCTGCGATGCTCGGGTGCGATGACGATCAGGCGGCCGTACATGGACTGCGTGTCGGGGATGCGCTCCCACGACCACATGCCGACGAGCTCGTGCCCTCGCTTGAACACGCAGACGAACACATCCTTGCCGGTCTCGTCGCCAAGGCAGACGCTCGTGTCGTAAAAGGCTTCGCGCAGGTAGCAACTGCCGCCCCCCACGGCGATATCGGGATGCCAACGGCGGATGCCGGCGATCAGTGCCGGCACGTCCCCGGTCGACAGCTTCTCGTAGTGGTAGCCGTGGGGCAGCGGCGCCAACGTCGAGATCTGCGCGATGGTCGGCCACTCCATGACGATCACGCCTCGTCTGCGGGTCGGCCGGAGTGTCGCCGTCGACCCTTGCCGCTTCAGCCGCCGTGCCCACTCGAGTGGAGGTTCTACGTCGATCAGGTGATGCACGCCGACGAGGGGCGCGAACCTCGACATCTTGTGCGGCCGGCGCGCGGTGGCCTGCCTCTCGATCAGCGCGATCGGAGTCGCTCGACGCGAACGTTGCCCACCGCATCGAGGCGCCCACGGACTTCGACATAGCTGCCCGGTGCAGGTGACTTGTCGATGCGGGTGTCAGGCCCGATCACGAGCTCGAGCCCGTCGAGCCAGCGCCTCGCGTCCAGAGAACCATGCAAGCGCACGGCGGCGCCCGCCGGCACCGCGCTGGCGTGGCCCTCGGCGTCGCGTGCACCCTGCGCAACCCAGTCCTCGATGAGGCGAATCTGCGCGTCGGCAAGCCAGGGCGGTCCGTCGAAGGGCATGCGCGGACGCGCCTGGCCGCGGACACGCCGTACCAGTTCACTCGCATCGGGGCGGCCGGGGACGACGCGTGCGCGATCGCTCGCGTCGAGCGCGGCAGCCAGCGAGGTCAGCCGGTAGCCCTCGGGAGGCGCGCCCATCAGGCCCTCGGCGGCATGGCACTTGGCACAGCGCGTCGCGAAGATCGGCGCCACATGGGCCCAGGTCACGGGCTGGCCAGGCGCGGGTCGCACGGCCGCCGGTGGCGAGGATGCGGCTGCCGCAGGCGCCTCGCCGCGCGGCGCGCCGGCGGCGATCCAGCGCTCGAAGCGCGCGATCTCGGCGTCGCTCAGGAAGGGCGGCCCGGTCATCGGCATGCGCGGCTGGCTCTGCCCCTTCAGGCGTCGAATCAGCTCGCTGCCCGCGGCGTCACCCGGGCGAACCACCGGCCCCTTCTGGCTGCCCTTCATCAGCGACTCGAAGTTGTCGAGCCGCAGACCCAGCGGCGCCGCGTCGCCCGCGTGGCACATCACGCAGCGTTGGGCGAGGACGGGGGCGAGGTCGGCGTAGACGTCCTGCGCGTTCGCAGTGGCCGCTGCCACTGCCCACCACGCGCCAAGCGCGAGTCTCTTCAGCGCTTGTCCTTCTCGGCCGGCGTCGACGGGGCATTGGGCTTCTGGTCGCCGAGCACGCTCTTGAGCGGACAGACCGAGAACGCGGGGCACTTCTTGCAGCCCACGGCAATGGCGATCGGGCAGACGGTCATGGTGGTGCTCCTCGGTGGGGGTTGGCAGGGTTCAGCGACGTCCAGCATAGGCCCAGCCGCGTCGCGCGTCGAGGCTCGCTTGCCCCGGGGTGCCGTCAGTGGTCGGCGCGCTGCGCGTTGGCGGCCTCGACCTTGCGCATGCGCACGCAGTCGCGGTGATTGGCGAAAACTGCCGCCTGGCACACGCGCTTGAGGCAGCGGTGCAGCGCAACGAGATGGCGGCCTTCACATTGCTCGCGCGGGCTGAGCTGCACGGCATCCGGCGGATCCGGCTCGGCTGCGGCAGGAACCGCGGTCGCGTTCGAGGCGGCCGCGTCGATCGACGGCTC
>JAOUIM010000373.1 GCA_029884035.1 Aquincola sp.
AGAAGGGTGCCGTCCTCGTAAACACCGCGCGCAGCGGCATCGTCGACGAAGCGGCATTGGCCGCGGCGTTGAAGAGCGGCCATCTCGGTGGCGCGGCGATCGACGTGTTCGGCAGCGAGCCGCTGCCTGCGACCGATCACTTCAAGGACTGCCCGAACCTGCTGCTGACGCCGCACATCGCGGGCGTCTCCGCCGAGAGCAACGAGCGCGTGTCGTTCCTGATCGCCGACAAGGTGCTGGAAGCATTGCAATGAAGGTCCCCGTCACCGAGTTGCGGGCGCTGGTGCAGCGCGCGCTGCAGGCGGCCGGTGCCAACGAAGCGATGGCTGCCTCGACCGCGCGTGCGCTGGTGCTCGCGGAGTCGCAGGGCATCGGCTCGCACGGCCTGTCGCGCGTGGCGCAATACGCCACCCACCTGCGCAACGGCCGGGTCGACGGGGCGGCGGTGCCGCGCGTGGCCGCACAGCGCGGCGGCGCGGCCCAGGTCGATGCAGGCGAGGGCCTGGCTTTCGCCGCCTGTGAACTGGCGGTGCAGGAGGCCATCGCGCGGGCGCGCCAGCACGGCGTGGCCTTCGTCGGCGTCACGAACAGCCATCACGCCGGCGTGATCGTCGACCACCTGCGCGTCGCGGCGGCAGCGGGGATGGTGGGTCTCGGTTTCGCCAATTCGCCGGCCGCGATGCCCGCTGCCGGCGGCAAGCACCCGATCTTCGGCACCAATCCCGTCGCGGCGGCGTTCCCGCGGCGCGCGGCCGATCCGCTGCTGATCGACCTGAGCCTGTCGGAAGTCGCACGCGGCAAGGTCATGGTGGCCGCGAAGAAGGGCGAGCCGATCCCGCTGGGCTGGGCGCTCGACGCGGCGGGCCAGCCGACGACGGATGCGAAGGCGGCGCTCGAAGGCTCGATGTTGCCGGTCGGTGCCGTGACCTCGACCAAGGGCGCGATGCTCGCACTGATGGTCGAACTGCTGGTCACGGCGGTGATCGGCGCGCAATTCGGCTTCGAGGCGTCGAGCTTCTTCGTCGACGAAGGCAATCGCCCGCGCATCGGCCAGGCCTTCATCGTCATCGACCCTGGTGCGCTGGCGGGAAGTGCCTCCTATCTCGACCGTGTCGAGGTCTTGGTGGCCGAGATGCAGAAGGACGATGGCGTGCGCCTGCCCGGCGCGCGCCGCGAGGCCTTGCGGCGCCGGGCCGAGGCCGAAGGGATCGAGGTCGCCGAGCCGGTGTTAGCCTCGCTGCGTGCGTCCTGACGACCCTTCGACCGGTTCGCGGCTTCTCCCCCAAGGGGAGGCTCGGGCCGACACAAAGGAGCAGCGCAGCGCTGGTCCTCGCGGACGAGGGGCTCCTCTGCGTGTGGCCTGCGTCGGCCACGCGTCGCTCGACCATGTCTTCGAGATCGACGCGTTTCCGGCCGAGCCGACCAAGACGCTTGCGCACCGCTTCAGCGCGCGGGCCGGCGGCATGTCGTTGCACGCGTCGATCGCCTGCGCCCGGCTGGGCGCGCGGGCGCGGCTGCTCAGCCGCGTGGGTGACGACGAGGCCGCGACCTTCCTGCGCCGGCGCCTGATCGAGGAGGGCGTGCAGGCCGACGGCATGCAACGCGTGTCGGGCGCCACGACGTCGCTCGCTGCGGTGATCGTCGATGCGGGCGGGACGCGGCAGATCTTCATCCACCGCGGCAACGCGCTCGAGCGGGCCCATCCGCTCGACGTGCGACAGCTCGAAGGCGCCGAGCTCGTGCTCGCCGACCCGCGCTGGCCCGAGGGCGCGGCAGCGGCCTTGCGCTGGGCGCGCGACCACGATGTGCCCGCGCTGCTGGACGCCGACGTGGCACCGCTGCCCGTGCTCGATCGCCTCGTGCCGCTGGCACGCTGGGTCGCGTTCTCGGAGGCTGGGCTTGCTGTGTGGGCGCGCGGTGCGACGCGCGACGGCGCGCTCTCGCGCAGCGTCGCACTGGGGCCGTCGCTCGGGCTGGTCACGCTCGGCCCACAAGGAGCACGCTGGGCCGAGGCCGGCAGCGATGCGATGGGTGATGTCGCCGCCCCCGCGGTGGACGCGCTCGACACCACCGGCGCCGGCGACGTCTTCCACGCCGCGCTCGGCCTGGCGCTCGCGGAAGGCCGTGCCGTGCCCGATGCTGTGGCCTGGGCCTGCGCTGCGGCGGCATTCAAGTGCGAGCGCGGCGGCGGTGTCGAAGGCGCGCCGACGCGCGCCGAGCTCGGCGCCTGGCAGCGTCAACGCCGCGAACGCTGACGTCCAGCCGGCGGTGCGGTCGAGCCGCGCACCACCAGCGACACCTCGACTTCCGATTCGCGCGCCGCCGTGTCGCCCTGCAGCATCGCCAGCGCCTGCTCGGCCGCGCGGCGCCACAGCGTCTCGGCCGGTACATGCACAGTGGTCAGGGCCGGCTGCACGTGCGAGGCCATCTCGAGATCGTCGAAGCCGACGATCGATAGGTCTCGGGGCACCTCGATGCCCAGGCGCTGCGCTTCGAGCAGTGCGCCGAACGCGAGCACGTCGTTGCCACAGACGACCGCGGTCGGCGGCGGTGCGGCGGCGAGCAGGTGGCGCAATCCTTCGCGCGCGGGTGCCAGCCCGTAACGGCGCTCGACCAGGCGCTGGGCGGGCAGGGGCAGCCCGGCCGCTGCCAGGGCCTCGCGCACGCCGCGCACGCGCTCGGTGGCGCGGTCGTTGTCGCGCGTCACGCCGGCCAGCATCGCGATGCGACGGTGGCCCAGGTCGAGCAGGTAGCGCACCACCTGACCCATCGCCCGCGCGTTGTCGAAGCCCACGCCCACGAGGCCCGGCGGCAGCGGCCAGCTCATCACGTGCACCACCGGCACGCCGCGCTCCTTCAGGCGCGCGAGCAGCGCGGGGCGCTGGGCGCAGCCGCACAGAATCAGCGCATCGACGCCGCGCGTCAGCAGGTTGAGCGCCTGGCTCTCCTCGACGGCCGGGTCGTAGCCGCTGGTGGCGATCAGCAACTGGTGGTCGGCCTCGGCCAGGCGGCGCTGCAGCGCGTCGATCGCCTTGGCGAAGATCGCGTTGTCGATGGTCGGGAAGATCGCGCCGACGGTGCCCGTGCGGCGCGATTTCAGTGTGCGCGCGCCCGCATGCGGCACGTAGCCGAGATGCGCCACTGCGGCCTCGACCTTCGCGCGCAGCGCCGGGCGCACGCCGTCGGGTTGGTTGATCACGCGCGAGACGGTGGCGGTGGACACGCCGGCACGGCGCGCCACGTCCTCGATCGTCGGCAGGGCGGCAGGCATGCAGCCAATGTACTCGTTTGCAACCGGGTGGCGGCCTCGTCGCCTAGGGAAACTCCTGCCAAGAAAGGCGCCAATCGGGGTTGACGGTGCCACCATCGGCGCCCAAACTGAAAACGTTTACAGATCGGTTTCGATGAGCGCCGTCACCCCTTCCGCCGCATCGCGCGCCCGCCCCGCCCCTGTACCGCAACGCGCGGCGTCGCGTCCGTGGCCGCGCCGCCTGGGCACCGTCGCACTCACGCTGGCCATCGTGCTCGCGCTGTGGCACCTGCTGACGGCCGTCACCGGCATCATTTCCCCGGCGCGCTTCGCGACCCCGTCCGAGGTCGGATCGGCGTTGCGCCAGATCGCGATCGAGGGCTACAGCAATGGCCGCCTGCACGAGCATGTGCTGCGCAGCGTGCTGCTGGTGACGATGGGCTTTGCCGTCGCCGCCTCGGCCGGTGTGGCCCTGGGTCTCGCGATGGGCGCGAGTCGCACGGTCGAGGCCCTGGTCAACCCGGTGTTCCTGGTGCTGCGGCCGATTCCGCCGCTGGCGTGGATCCCGCTGGCCATCGTCTGGCTCGGCCTCGGCGACGCGGCCAAGATGATGGTGATCTTCGTCTCGGCCTTCGTGCCTTCGGT
>JAOUIM010000374.1 GCA_029884035.1 Aquincola sp.
GCCGCCAATACCGCGAGCGAGAACTCCCACTGGAAGAAGGCGAAAAAGCCCAGGATGATGACCACATCGTGCAGGTTCGCGACGATGCCGGCCACCGAGAACTTCCATTCGAAGCGGATCGCCAGGTAGATCATGATGCCGACGATCGTCGCCGCGAGGGCCTTGACGCCGTCCCAGGCGAGTTCCTGACCGACGGTCGGGCCGACAAATTCGGTGCGCGACAGCCTGATCGGCTCGGCCTGGCTCGCGGTCACGCACGCCTTGCGCTGGACCTGCTCGCCCTGCGGTGTCGTGTACTGCTTGTCCACCACCTGGCCCGCCTCGGACTTGCACAACTCGCCGAACACGCGCGCGGCCACCGCGTCCTGCTTGGCGTCGCCGCGCAGCGGCAGGCGGATCAGCACGTCGCGCGAGGTGCCGAACTTCTGCACTTGGACCTCGCCGAACCCCAGGCTCTCGACCGCGGTGCGCGTCTTGCTGATGTCAGCGCTCTGCGCGTACTCGACCTCCATCACCGTGCCGCCGGTGAATTCGATCGACAGATGCAGCCCCTTCGTGACGAGGAAGAAGACGGCGGCCAGGAAGGTGACGAACGAGATCGCGTTGAGCACCAGCGCGTGGCGCATGAACGGGATGTCGCGGCTGATGCGGAAGAATTCCATGTCAGGCCTCCGCGCCGGGTTGGGCGACAGGTGGCGTTGCGGGTTTCCAGACCTGCCCGATCGACACGCTCTTCAGTTTCTTCTGCCGCCCGTACCACAGGTTGACGAGCCCTCGGGAGAAGACGACGGCCGAGAACATGGAAGTCAGGATGCCCAGGCAATGCACGACCGCGAAGCCGCGCACCGGACCCGAGCCGAAGGCCAGTAGCGCCAGCCCCGCGATCAGGGTCGTGATGTTGGAGTCCAGGATCGTGCCCCAGGCGCGTTCGTAGCCGGTGGCGATCGCCATCTGCGGCGCTGCGCCGCCGCGAAGCTCCTCGCGCACGCGCTCGTTGATCAGCACGTTGGCGTCGATCGCCATGCCCAGCGCGAGTGCGATCGCCGCGATGCCGGGAAGCGTCAGCGTGGCCTGCAGCATCGACAGCACCGCGACCAGCATCGCGAGGTTGAACGCCAGTGCCAACGTCGAGAACACGCCGAACAACAGGTAGTAGGCGCACATGAACACCGCGATCGCGGTGAAGCCGTAGGTCACGCTGGCGAAGCCCTTGGCGATGTTCTCGGCGCCCAGGCTCGGCCCGATCGTGCGCTCCTCGATGATCTCCATCGGCGCCGCGAGCGAACCCGCGCGCAGCAGCAGGGCGGTGTCGTTGGCCTCCTGCGTGTTCATCCGGCCCGAGATCTGGAAGCGTGCGCCGAGCTCACTGCGGATCACCGGCGCGGTGATGACCTCGCCCTTGCCCTTCTCGAACAGCAGGATCGCCATGCGCTTGCCGACGTTCTCGCGCGAGACCTCGCGGATGATGCGTGCGCCCTTGGCGTCGACCGTCAGGTGCACCGCCGGCTCGCTCGAGTTCTGTCCGTCGAACCCCGCCTGCGCGTCGGACAGGCTGTCACCGGTGAGGATCACCTGCCGCTTGACGATCAGCGGTGCGCCGCCTCGCTCGACGTAACGCTCGGTCCCGAACGGCACCGGACCCGAGCCGACCGCGGCCGCCGCGGCTTCGGCGCTGTCGTCGACGAGGCGCATCTCCAGCGTCGCCGTGCGGCCGATGATGTCCTTCGCCTTGGCCGTGTCCTGCACGCCGGGAAGCTGCACGACGACGCGGTCGATGCCCTGCTGCTGGATCACCGGCTCGGCCACACCGAGTTCGTTGACGCGGTTGTGCAGCGTCGTGATGTTCTGCTTGACCGCCTGCTCCTGGATTCGCCGCGCGGCGTCGGGCTTGAGCGTGCCGATGAGCTTGAAGCCGTCGCCGTCGGCCGCATCGAGCCAGGCAAGATCGGTCAGGTTGTCCGTGAGCAGGTTGCGCGCGGCGTCCAGCGTGGCCCGGTCGCGCAAGCGCACCTCGACGTCGTTGCCGTTGCGGCTGATCCCGGCGTGGCGGATGCTCTTGTCGCGCAGCAGGCTTCGGATGTCGCCGGTGTAGGCTTCGGCGCGTTTGGTCAGCGCGGCCTTCATGTCGACCTGCATCAGGAAGTGCACGCCACCGCGCAGGTCCAGGCCCAGGTACATCGGCAGCGCGCGCAGCTTGGCCATCCACTGCGGCGAACGCGACACGAGGTTGAGCGCGACGATGTAGGAGGGGTCGGCAGGATCGGGATTGAGCGCCTTCTGGATCGCGTCCTTGGCCTTGATCTGGGTGTCGGTGTCGGCGAAGCGCGCGCGCACCGAGTTGCCCTCGAGCTGCACGAAGTCGGCCGCGATCCTGGCGTTGCCAAGTGCGGACTGCACACGCGGCACCAGCGCAGCATCGACCTTCACCGTGGCCTTGCCCGACGAGACCTGCACGGCAGGTGCCTCGCCGAAGAAGTTCGGCGCGGTGTACAGGGCGCCGACCACGAGAGCGATCACGATGATCGCGTACTTCCACCAGGGATACCGGTTCATCGGCCTGAGCCTCGGAGCGCCGGGCCGCCCGCGTGGCCCGGTGTGGATTGCGGGAAGCGCAACGCGCGGCCTACTTGATCGTGCCCTTGGGCAGTACCTGCACGACGGCGGTGCGTTGCACCATCAACTCGCCAGTGCCGGCTTCGATCGAGATGTAGGTTTCGCCGAGCTTGGTCACCTTGCCGAGCAGGCCGCCGGCGGTGACGATCTCGTCGCCCTTGGCCAGGGCCTCGATCATCGCCTTGTGCTCCTTCTGGCGCTTCATCTGCGGGCGGATCATGATGAAGTACAGCACCACGAACATCAACACCAGCGGCAGCAGCGTGATGAGGGTGGATTCGGTGCCGCCCGAGGCGGGTGCCGGGGCGGTCTGGGCGTAGGCGGTGGAGATCAACACGTTGAGGTCCTCGTCGGGGTGAGCGGCGCAACTATCGCCGCGCGCGGCATTGGCAATCGGCTTGCTGGTCCGCGGGCGTGAGGGACGACCCGCAGGCGCGGGCCTGGGGCATCGGGGCCGGAAATTCTAGTCGATGGGGTGGCGCGGCTACGATGCATGGTTCATGAAGCCCTTGCGCATCGCCGTCATCGGCGCCGGACCGGTCGGGCTGGTGCTGGCCATGCTTGCCGCGCGCCAGTTGCCGACCGCGCACGTGAGCTTGTTCGACGCCCGCGCGGCAGGCAAGGACGTGTCGGCCGATCCGCGAACGCTCGCGCTGTCGCTCGGAAGCGTGCAACTGCTCGAGCGGCTGTCGGCGTGGAATGCCGCCCAGAGCGAGCCGATTCGCGAGGTCTGGGTCTCGCAGGAGGCGCCGGTGCTCTCGCTGCCCGCGCGGCTCGGCCGCCCCGAGGTGCGACTGAGCGCGACCGACCTCGCGGTGCCGATGCTGGGCGCCGTGATCACCTATGGCGCGCTCGTCGCGCCAATGCAGCGCGCCTGGGAAGCGTTGGCGGCGGCGGAGCCCGGGCGGTTGGTCAGCCGCTTTGGAACGGCGGTGAGCGCGTTGAAAGACCTGGTCGACGGCGTCGAGGTCGACGCCGTCGTGGCCGAACCCTTCGACGTGGCGGTCGTCGCCGAAGGTGGCGTGTTCGGCGATCGCAACCGACCACCCGCCGAGCTGTCGAGCGACTACCGGCAGAACGCCTGGGTGGGCACGGTGTCGCTCGAGGCGGGTCGCCGCGGCCTCGCGGTCGAGCGTTTCACGCGGCACGGGCCGGCCGCGTTGCTGCCGCTGCCAGCCGCAGGCAGCTCGATGCGCGCCGCGCTCGTGTGGTGTGTCCCCGCCCCGACGGATCAGGGTGCCGACATCGTCGGTGATCTC
>JAOUIM010000375.1 GCA_029884035.1 Aquincola sp.
GCCGGAGATGCGGACACTGTTTCTTGGGCTCGCTCAACGCGTCGCAACCGGCACGCCCGACCAGTTCGCAACGCTTCTGAAGTCGGATTGGGACTACTACGGCAAGCTGGTGAAGATGCTGGACCTGAAGTTGGAATGAGGGATCACGGTAACAATCGGTGCTCCGTCTGGGCCAAACTTGTCGACAGCTTGTGTGACGGGTTTCGGATGCCGGCCCATCGATGACGTTGCCGCGTGCGCGACCGGGCCGGCGTTCGAAAACCGCCAGGGAACGAAGTCGCGGGACGTTGGGCACCCGGCTCAGCGAGCGCTATGGGAATTTCGTCGGCGCTGGTGGTGCAGCGGGCGCCCGTCGAGGTTGGGCGCGATGCGGCAAGACGATCCCTGGCAGGCGATTACGGCGCTGAACCGGCCGATGAAGCAAGTTGCGACGGCCTCATGAGGCTCTGAGCATGCCGCCACCGCTCGCACCAGCCGAGTTCCGTCGTTGCCAGCCGATGACCAGCAGCACCTTCGCTCAGCATTGACGAGCGTGACGGTCGTGATCGGCGTCATGATGTGTCGATCCTGATGGCGATCGGCACCACGCTCGGCCGGTGATGCGGTGTGCGCCCGGCCTCGAACGTCTCGATGATGATCATCGCAGCGCCGCAGCACGGGCAGGGATGCTCGGGCTTGTCCGGTGCGGCCGCCGTCGCCTCATCGGCCAGGGCCTCCTGCTTGGCCGGAGGCTTCATCGGCGCTGCCTGCCGGATCAGTTCGCGCGCCCGCTCGATCGTCGCCGCCTTGGTGCGGCTGGTGGCGAGCAAGCCGTAATGCCTGATGCGATGGAAGCCCTTCGGGAGCACGTGCAGCATGAAGCGCCTGATGAACTCGCCGGGTGCCACGGTCATCGTTTTGTAGCGCTCGGGACCTTCGATCCGATAATCCTTGAAGGTGAACGTCACGCCCTTTTCGTCGATGCTCACCAGCCGCTTGTTGGAGATGGCCACGCGGTGCGTATAGCGCGCGAGGTAGGCCAGCACCTGTTCGGGTCCAGCGAACGGGCGCTTGGCGTAGACATGCCAGTTGGTGTCGTAGAGCGGTTCCAGCCAGGCCTTGAACGCAGCCTTGTCGGCAAGGTCGGAATGAGGGCCGAAGAACTGCAATCGAGCGTCGGCGTGCGCGGCCTTCAGCATGGCCAACATCTTGCCGCGGAATATGCGCGTCAGCACCGGTACAGGGAGCAGGAAGTCCTCGGATGTGCTGATCCAGCACGTGCCATCATTCGAGATTCCACCGCCCGGCACGATCATATGCACGTGCGGGTGATGCGTCATCGCGCTCCCCCACGTGTGCAGCACCGACGTAAAGCCGATCTTGACGCCGAGCCGCTTGGGGTCCGCCGCGATCGTCAGCAGCGTCTCGGCGCTCGCCTTGAACATCAGATCGTAGATCACGGCCTTGTTCTGGTAGGCGATGGCCGCGATCCTCGGCGGCAGTGTGAACACGACGTGGAAGTAAGGCACGTCGAGCAACTCGGCCCGTCGCGCCTCCAGCCATTCTCGGGCCTGCGAGCCCTGGCACTTCGGACAGTGGCGGTTGCCGCAACTGCAGTATGCGATCGTCGTGTGCCCGCACGCCGGGTTCGAGCAGCGCGCGACGTATCCGCCGAGGGCCGCCGTGCGACAGCCCTCGATCGCACTCATCACCTTGAGTTGCGCTTGGCTGAGGTGACCCTGCATGGCGCGACGCCAAGCGGGACCGTGGTCGCGGAAGATATCCGCGACCTCCAGAGTTGGCCGGGACATGGGCCGCCGGCTACTTCGGCTCGTCCTTCTTCGGCACCAGCGGCGAGAGCCGATCGAGCGGGCTCACCACCTCGCGCAGCACCTTGCTTGCCACGTGCGCATAGCGTGCCGTCGTGTCCAACTTCGAATGTCCGAGCGCCACTTGGATCACGCGAATATCGACGCCCTGTTCGAGCAGATGCGTCGCGAAGCTGTGCCTCAGCGTGTGCGGTGAGACGCGCTTCTTGATGCCGACGTCCTCGGCCGTGTTGCGCACCGCACGATAGATCTGCTTCGTCGTGATCGGGTTGATCGGATCGCGGCCTGGAAACAGCCACGTCGTCGGTTGCCCGATCAGCCACCACTCCCGCAGCACCTCCAGCAGCCGTGGCGACAGCATGCCGTTGCGGTCCTTCTGCCCCTTGCCCTGCTCGATGCGCAGGACCATGCGGTTGCTGTCGATATCGGAGACCTTGAGGTTGACCACCTCCGACACACGCAGGCCGGCACCGTAGGCAACGGCCATCGCCGCCTTGTCTCTCGGTGACGATGCCGCTTCGAGGAGCAGCAACACCTCTTCCTGTGTCAGCACCACCGGCAGCTTCTGCGGTTGCTTGACGATCCGCAGGTGACGGGCCGTCTCGGCCTGCCCGCAGGTCGTCGTGAAGAAAAAGCGCAGCGCCGAGGTCGTGGCGTTCATGGTCGGCGGCTGCACGCCCGCCTCGCGCTGGCTCAGCTGATAGGCCCGCACATCCTCCGTCGTCGCTGTGTCGGGCGAGCGACGGAGGAAGATTGTGAAGTTCTTAACATGGCGGATGTAATCGCTTTGCGTCTTCTCGCCGAAGCCGCGGACGGTCATGTCCTCGATCATGCGGCGGCGAAGCGGGCTGATGGGCTTGGTGCTTGCAGTTGTCTGGCTCATCGGGGTGCTCCTGGTCCTGAGGTTGGAGTGACGTCACCCCTCGATCCTCACGACCGGGCACTTCCCATCGCGTTACCGCACGCTATCATCATCCACGTACCAACCGCTCCGCCTCAACAGGCTGGAGCGGAGCGACTTTGTTCTGTGGCCCATATCTGTCTTGAGCATATGCAGCAAATACGACGCATCATCGAACGCTCTCAAAAGTTACTGCCAATGTCGGTGTGTCTTGATCACTCGAGGGTTCATCGAAAGTGAGTCGTTGCAGTAAGTCTTTTAGCGGACACTAAAGCGAGCTACGATCGATCAACCGAACGCGTCAGGAATCCGGTGGTCGGCAGTCAAGGCACCCGCGGTAGGAATTTCGGGCTCAGTCCATCCATCCCGCCAATCGCAACCCTTGCTGCAAATGCTCGTGCTGAGCGGGTAGGCGCCATGGAGGACAATGGCGAATTTGCAGCTCTATACTCGATGGGTTGAGATCGACATATTGTGTCCACGCCTCATTTGCCGCCCGCAGCTCGCCGAGTTGGCCAAGTGATGCCGCGAGCACACGATAGCCATTCGGGTTCGTTGGAGAACGTTGAATGACGTCCCTAGCAATACCGGCTGCGAGATCATAATCGGCCTCGAAATAGTGGGCTGCGGCGATCTGGGAAAGCCTAACGGGGGTTGGATGACCAATCGGGTCGATGCGGATGCACGCGTGCAACGCATTTCGCGCTTCGGCAAAATTAGCCAAGGCCAACAGCGCTGCCCCTTTGACGCCATAGCCTTCGGCACAACTCGACGCAAGCGCGAGGCTTCGCTCGGCTTCCTGGACTGCTCCCGTGAGATTGCCACGGAGGAGCAAGACCTGACCCAATGTCGCTCTGGCCCCAGGGTGTTCGCGATCAAGGGCAATCGCCTGTCGTACGGCCAGCTCGGCGTGGTTCAACGCTTCTTCGACCGGATAATCAGAGAATACCGCACTGGCCTGAGTGTACGTGCGAGCAAGCTCGCTCAGCGGCGAAGCAAACGTCGGATCCCGTTCAACAGCCATCTCGAAAAAAGTGCGAGCCATACGCAACGAGTCCGGGTCATGCCGCAACATGTGCCACATGCCGCGCTGATACGCCTCCCACGAGTTGAGCTTCTCAGCGGGTTTGCGAACAGCCTTGATGAGTTCGACGTCAGA
>JAOUIM010000376.1 GCA_029884035.1 Aquincola sp.
TGACTCCCGGCATGCGCCGCGACCTGCTCGGGGGTGCCGGCCACCACCACCTGCCCGCCACCGCCGCCGCCCTCGGGGCCCATGTCGATCAGCCAGTCGGCGGTCTTGATGACATCCAGGTTGTGCTCGATCACGACGATCGTGTTGCCGGCGTCGCGCAGCTGGTGCAGGACCTTGAGCAGCAGCTCGATGTCGGCGAAGTGCAGGCCGGTGGTCGGTTCGTCGAGGATGTACAGCGTGCGTCCGGTGTCGCGCTTGGACAGCTCGAGCGCGAGCTTGACGCGCTGCGCCTCGCCACCGGACAGCGTGGTGGCGCTCTGGCCGAGCGTGATGTAGCCCAGCCCGACGTCGAGCAGGGTCTGCAGCTTGCGCGCGATCGACGGCACTGCCGAGAAGAATGCGTGCGCATCCTCGACCGTCAGGTTCAGCACGTCGGTGATGTGCTTGCCCTTGTAGAGGATCTCGAGCGTCTCGCGGTTGTAGCGGCTGCCGTGGCAGGTGTCGCAGGGCACGTAGACGTCGGGCAGGAAGTGCATCTCGACCTTGATCACGCCATCGCCCTGGCAGGCCTCGCAGCGCCCGCCCGCAACGTTGAATGAAAAGCGCCCGGGCCCATAGCCGCGCTCGCGGGCCGCCGGCACCTCGGCGAAGAGTTCGCGGATCGGCGTGAACAGGCCCGTATAGGTGGCCGGGTTGGACCGCGGCGTGCGGCCGATCGGGCTCTGGTCGACGTTGATCACCTTGTCGAGCGCGTCGAGACCCTCGATCGTGTCGTGTAGTGCCGGCTCGAGATGCGATTGGTAGAGCTTCCTCGCGACCGCGGCGTACAGCGTGTCGTTGACCAGCGTGCTCTTGCCCGAGCCCGACACGCCGGTGACGCAGGTGAACAGGCCCACCGGGATCTCGACCGTGAGGTTCTTCAGGTTGTTGCCGCGCGCGCCGACGATGCGCAGCAGCTGCGGATCGGTGCTCGCCGCCAGCGTCGTGCGCGCCTTGGGCACCGGAATGCGCAGCACGCCGCCGAGGTAACGCCCAGTGAGCGAATTGGCACTGGCCGCGATGTCGGCCGGCGTGCCCTGCGCCATCACGTAGCCGCCGTGCACGCCGGCACCGGGGCCGAGGTCGACCACGTGGTCGGCGCTGCGGATCATGTCCTCGTCGTGCTCGACCACGAGCACGCTGTTGCCGAGGTCCCGCAGATGGCGCAGGGTGCCGATCAGGCGCTCGTTGTCGCGCTGGTGCAGGCCGATCGACGGCTCATCGAGCACGTACATCACGCCCGTCAGGCCCGAGCCGATCTGGCTCGCGAGTCGGATGCGCTGCGCCTCGCCGCCCGACAGCGTGTCGGCGCTGCGATCCAGGCTCAGGTACGACAGGCCCACGTCGTTGAGGAACTTCAGGCGCGAACGGATCTCGCGCGTCACCTTGTCGGCGATGTCGGCCTTGTTGCCGATCAGGTGCAGCGTCTCGAAATGCGCCAGGCACTCGGCGAGCGTCAGGTGCTCGATGGCGTAGATCGGCAGCCCCCGCACGCGTGCGTCCTCGCCCTGCAGGAACACGAACCGTGCCTCGCGCCGCAGCCGCGTGCCGGCACACGCGGGGCAGGGCTTGGCACCCTGGTATCGCGCCAGGTCCTCTCGCACCGCGGCCGAGTCGGTCTCGCGCCAGCGTCGCTCGAAATTGGGCAGGATGCCTTCGAACGGATGCCAGCGCTTGACCGTCCGGCGCTTGCCGCCGGCGCCTTCGGCGCTGTAGATGAAGGGCAGCTCGGTGGTGCCGCTGCCGTGCAGCAGCACCTGGCGGTGCTCGGGCGCAAGCGCCTCGAATGGCGTATCCAGTTCGAATCCGTAATGCCTGGCGACGCTTTCGAGCAGCGCGAAGGTATAGGCGTTGCGACGGTCCCATCCCTTGACCGCGCCGCTGGCCAGGCTGAGCGTCGGGAACGCAACGACACGCTCCGCGTCGAACACCGTCACCAGGCCCAGTCCATCGCAACTCGGGCAGGCGCCACCGGCGAATTGAACGAGAACAGGCGCGGCTCCAACTCGGGCAGCGAATAGCTGCACACCGGGCAGCCGAACTTGCTGGAGAACAGATGCTCGCGGCCCGAGTCGAGCTCGAGCGCGACCGCGCGCCCATCGGCCACCCGCAGCGCCGCCTCGAAACTCTCGGCAAGCCGCTGTATCAGATCTGACCTCGTCTTGACGCGGTCGATCACGACGTCGATGTCGTGCTTCTCGGTTTTCTTCAGCTTGGGCAGCGCGTCGGCCTCGACCACCGCGCCGTCGACGCGAAACCGCACGTAGCCCTGCGCCTGCATGTCGGCGAACAGTTCGGTGAATTCGCCCTTGCGGTCGCGCACCGCTGGCGCGAGCACCGCCAGCCGCGTGCCCTCGGGCAGGGCGAGCACCGCGTCGACCATCTGGGCAATGCTCTGCGCGGCCAGCGGCAGGTCATGGTCGGGACAGTACGGTGTGCCGGCGCGCGCATAGAGCAGGCGCAGGTAGTCGTGGATCTCGGTGATCGTGCCGACGGTGGAGCGGGGGTTGTGGCTGGTGGCCTTCTGCTCGATGCTGATCGCGGGCGACAAGCCCTCGATCACGTCGACATCCGGCTTGTCCATGAGCTGCAGGAACTGGCGCGCGTAGGCTGACAGGCTCTCGACGTAGCGGCGCTGGCCTTCGGCATACAGCGTGTCGAAAGCCAGGCTCGATTTGCCCGATCCGGACAGGCCCGTGATCACCACCAGCGCCTGCTTCGGGATGTCGAGGTCGAAGTTCTTCAGGTTGTGGGTGCGAGCCCCGCGGACGCGGAGCATCGGTGCATCGGGCGGCATGGCCGGCTCCAGGAGGACAACCGGCCATTATCGACAGCCAGCGCCCGGCGGCGCCACCCGCACTACCAGCCCGCGACGTCGGCTCGCAGGGCGCTGCCTGCGGCGGCAGCAATCGGCGCGCGCCAGGCCCGGCCCGACGCTACATCGACCCACACCACGCCACCGTCGTCAAATCCCAGCGTCGCGCGCTCGCGCTCGTCTGCCCTGAGCACGAGGGAGGGCAGCAAGGGCGGCTCGCTCTCTGGCACGGGCGCCCAGCGGCCCCGGGTCGCGGCACGCAGGCGGGCCCACCAGTCGCGCTGGACATCGCCGTGCGGCACCGTGTGCGCGAGCACGCCGGGCACTTCCCAGCGCAGCACGGCTGCACCCCCCGGGTCGGACAGCAGCGCGTCGACACTGGCGAGGGGGTCTTCGAGGGCGGACGCCTTCGCGGCCAGGGCCTGCGCCGGCTGGGCCGACGGCGCCGCTTCCCGGTCCTGGGCTTCGCGACGTGCAAGCGCGGCCGCGCCCACTTCGGCGCGCTGCGCCGCGCCGGTCATCCCGGGCAAGGTCGACTCCGCCGCTTTGGCGACCGAGGCGCTCGGCGGTGGCGGTGCAGGTGCCGCAGCAGATGCTCGCACCTCGTCGGAGGGCGCGCCGGACGTGGGGACCCTGTTGCCTGCCGCCGCGGCGATCTGCGGCGCAGCCGATGGAGGCGGCGCGGCGCGCATTGGCATGGCCGGCGACGGTGCGCGCCGCCTTTCGACCGGCTGTGCCAAATCGCCTGCCGCCGGCTCGACCTCGTTCGCCTCGTTCGCCACGGGCGGCGGCGCAGCAGCGACCGCGGCACTCGCTGCAGCATCAGGCACAGACTGCGGCGCCACCGCAACGGGCTGTGGCTCGCGCACCGGCGGTTCTTGGGTACTCCACAGGATGCCGACGAGCGCGGCCACCGCCAGCGTGCCGAAAGCTGCGCTGACTTGGGGCTGTGAGAGCCACCGAGCGAGCTGACGTAAGGCGGAGGGCTGCGAACCCGGTGTA
>JAOUIM010000031.1 GCA_029884035.1 Aquincola sp.
AGCGCCGACTTTCCAATGTAGGTCGTCATTGTCGATAAGGACCATGGACCCATGTTGTAGCCGAGCGCGAGCGCGAACTTGTCCTTCGCCGTACCGACCTCTCCCGCGTACGGGTCCGGAGCTGACTCCGCGGCGGGTATGAGGTACGCATCGTCGATGTGCGAGTATGAAAGCCGGGTCAACAGCCGTCCGGGACCCACCTGGTCGGACCAGTTCAGGACGACGTCGTAGCCCTTCGCCTGCAAGCCGCCGCTGTTCGAGACAGCGGTATCGACACGCGAGAGCGAACCCGCGCTATTGGCACCGACATTGGTGGGTCGGCGCGTGACGAATTGGCAGAAGCTGGTGTCGCCGCCGTTGTAGCACTGATCCAGTAGGAATTGGCGCGGCGTGCTTACGATCGCGTCATCGATGGTGATCTTGTAGTAGTCGAATTCCATCGACGCATTGCGCAAGAACGGAACGGTGCTCGGTGTCCAGACGAAGCCCACCGTCCAGGAATTACCGACCTCCTCCTGAACATTCGGGTTGCCGCGATCAAAACCGCTAGTGCCCTGAATGTCCGCCTGATTCAGCGTGAACACTCCACCATTGGCATTCATGTTGGCGAGAACGCCAGGCGCTGCACGACACCGGTCAGCCAGCACTCCCGTGTCTGTCAGTGAAACGCCCTCGCAGGGGTCGTTGACTTGCGGGAAATTCTGGCTCGGCGGTGAGTACAGTTCGTTGATATTGGGCGCACGGGTCGAGCGCGCCTTGGTGGCACGGACCCGGAAGTCCTTCACCGGGCTCCACTCGCCGCCGAGAGTCCAACTGGAAACGCTTCCCACTGTAGAGTAGTCGGCACCGCGAAAGGCGGCATTCGCCGTCAGTTGATGAGCGAACGGTGCGTTCTTCAGCAACGGCACTCGGGCTTCGACAAAGCCCTCCTTGACGTTGAACTTGCCCTCGGTTCGCGGGATCGCATTGCCGGCATTCAACCCGGCCTGTTGCAGCGGATCAAACTCGCTGCGCGAATATTCCTCACGCCACTCGGCACCGACCGCTAGCCCCAGTGGGCCCGCAGGCAATTGCATGGGCTCGCCGCGAACGATGGCGCCGGCCTGGCGCTGCGACGTGAACGTAGAGAGCAATCCTGGTGCCGTGATGTATTTCAGCGCCTCTGGGCTCAGGCTGTCAAAACCGAAGATGTTCGCCGGCACGCAGCCCTGCGCACGCGCTTCCGCGTCGCGGCAGATGGCCTCGGTTGTGTTTCCGTTGCCATTGATGTCGTTGACGTCCGGAATCGCCTCCATGGCATTGCGGAAATTGAGCACGTTTACCTGGCCGCTGGAGACCTGCGATTCCTTGGTCGCGCCGTAACCAACAAAAGCCTCGTAGTCCCAGTTCTTGACCAGCGCGCCCTTGACACCGGCCATGATGCGGAAGGTATCGCGATCGGCGACGTTGCCGCGATTGCCAACTTCCGCCAAGCGACGAGTGAACGAATAGTCGCGCAAGCCGTCCCCGTTCGTATCGACCATTTCCGCAAGCAGAGCCGCCGGAATCAGCGGGTTGGCCAGGATCTGTCCGTTGACGTTGAACTCGGCAGGTCCAACGCCCGAGGCAGGATACAACCCGCCCACACTGTCGGCGGAATCTAGCGGGAACGGCTCCAGGCGAGACTTTGTCTGCGTCGACGCATAGGTTCCCTCGAAGAACGCGCTGTGGTTCTCGCCCAGCGCAAGCTCACCGCTGGTCGAGAACAGGTAGCGCTCGGTCGGCACCGCGATCGTGCGGAATTCCTGGCGATTGAAACCGGTTGCACCGACACCATCACCCGCGGGACCATTCGTCGAGAACGGAATGATGTTGCCATTACGGTCGAACGTGCGGTTGCGCGCAAGCGTCGGCTGATTCGTCGCGCTGATCGGCAAGTTGGGGTCGTAGTTGGGATTCGCGATCCGGTAGAAGACTCGGCCTTGCGGAGCAAAGCTCGAGAAGAAGGGGGTCGTGAAATTGAACATGTCGGCCGGATCGCCCGTGAGGAACGCGGTCGAGAGGTTGTCGAGCTCG
The DNA here is from genome assembly GCA_029884035.1 of Aquincola sp. Classification (GTDB taxonomy): domain Bacteria; phylum Pseudomonadota; class Gammaproteobacteria; order Burkholderiales; family Burkholderiaceae_C; genus CADEEN01. The sequence goes on from JAOUIM010000031.1 coordinate 2,056, forward strand.
TTGCCCGCGCGGTCCTTCGCGTAGACGGCGCCCTGCTTCGAATAACTGAAGTGGGCCATGATGTTGGAGCGCCCATCGGCTGAACTGACGCCACCCGTCAGGCTGACCTTGTTCTTCTTGTCGTCGTTCTTATTCGACTGGCCCTTCTGGGCGTCCACGATCAGGCCCTGAAAGTTGCGCTTCAGGATGATGTTGACAACGCCTGCCATTGCGTCTGAACCGTACACTGCCGAAGCACCGCCGGTGTAGATCTCGACCCGTTCGATGAAATCGGTGGGAATCGTATTCAAGTCGACCGCTGAGCTGCCGGGAATGCCCGCGACAAAGCGTCTGCCGTTGACGAGTACCAGCGTGCGATCCGAACCCAGATCACGCAGGTCCACCGTCGCCACACCGGAGCTCGAAGTCTGGAAGTTCGAGTTCGTGCGACTGACTGCGGGCGTTCCGATCGTCGGGTTCTTGAGCAGCAACTCCTGAACGTTCGCGACACCGGACTTGGCGATGTCCTCCGCCGTCAGCACCTGAATCGGCGAGGGCGAGTCGGCGGTGATCGACTTGATGCGCGAGCCGGTAACCTCGATGCGCTGCGGCTCCTGCGCTTGGGTGGCGACGGGCACCATGAGCGCTCCGCCGAGCGCGAGCAGCACCCCCGTGCTGATTCTTGTTCGCTTGAACATGGACTCTCCTGGGAAAGGAAGGTTGATCGATGAACCCCTGCCGCGACACAGCCGCCTTGCCGGCCTTTTGAACCGGCGGCGGCTTTTCATGACGGCACGTAAACCAATTGTCACGTTAGGGCTTTCCGCGCCCCGCCCGGGAAACTCCGGGGTGGGATCGCGGGCCACCTCGCCCTCGGGGTGAAGGGCCACAGGGCGGCGCAGCCTGATGGGCCGGAAAGCCGCGCCAACACTGGATTTGCGACCCCGCCACCCCATATCGGCCAGGCCCCGAGGCGCCCTTTGAGAGGAGTGCGACAGAGCCTTGAGCCTCGGGCGCCGTAACAAGGGCGTTGGCTGCCCGCAACAGTCGCTGTCAGGCGGCGCGAAGGCGCGGCACGGCAGCCAGCAGCGTGCGCGTGTAATCGTGCACAGGTCGATCGAGCACGTCGGCCGCCGCGCCCTGCTCGACGATGCGCCCGGCGCGCATGACCGCCACCGCATCGGCGATGTACTCCACCACGCCGATGTTGTGCGTGATGAACAGGTAGGCCAGGCCGAGTTCGCGCTGCAACTGCTCGAGCAGGTTCAGGATCTGCGCCTGCACGCTGACATCGAGCGCCGAGGTCGGCTCGTCGCACACGATGAGCTTGGGCTGCACCGCCAGGGCGCGCGCGATCGCGATGCGCTGGCGCTGGCCGCCGCTGAACTCGTGCGGGTAGCGCTCCAATCCTTCGCGGCGCAAGCCCACTTGATCTGCCAGTTGCTCGAGCCGCTGGCGGCGGGCGGGTGCATCCATCTCGGGGCGCAGCGCAGTCAGCCCTTCCTCGAGGATCTCGAACACGCGCATGCGCGGGTTCAGCGACGCATACGGATCCTGGAAGATGATCTGGATGTCGCGCCGTGCCGCGGTGAGTGCATCGCCATCGAGCGCGAACAGGTTCTTGCCACCGAGCAGCGCCTGGCCTTCGATCTCGGCCTGATTGCGCAGGAGCTGCACGATCGCCTTGCCGCTGGTCGTCTTGCCGCAGCCGGATTCGCCCACCAGCGCGAGGGTGCGCCCGGGCGTGATCGAGAACGACACCTCGGAGACCGCCTCGAAGTGGCCCGCAACGCGCTGCAACAGCCCCTTGCGGATCGGGAAGCGAACAGTCAGCCCCTTGACCTCGAGCAGCGATGATGCTGCGCTGCTCGCCGCGGCCGGGGCGGCCGGCAGCGGCGGCAGCGGAACGACCACCTCGGGGGACTTGTCGCTGCCCGCATAGAGCAGGCAGCGCACACTGCGCGTCGGCGAGAGCGCATCGAGCGCCGGCGCTGTGGTTGCGCAATGGGGCAGCGCACTGGCGCAGCGCGGCGCAAAACGGCAGCCGGTGAAAACCTGGGTCATGGCCGGCACCGTGCCCGCGATGGCTGCCAACGGCTCGCCACGCCGGTCCGCGTCGGGCAGCGCCCGCAGCAGCGCCTGCGCATACGGGTGCTTGGGGGCGCGGAAGAACTCGTCGGCGGTGGCCACCTCGACGATCTGCCCGGCGTACATCAACGCCACGCGCTGCGCCATGCCCGACACCACGGCCAGGTCGTGCGTGATCAGCAGCAGGCCCATGCCCTGCTCGCGCTGCAGGTCGCGCAGCAGGTCGAGGATCTGCTTCTGGATGGTGACGTCGAGCGCCGTGGTCGGCTCGTCGGCAATCAGGAAGTCGGGCTCGGTGGCCAGCGTCATCGCGATCATCACGCGCTGCTTCTGGCCGCCGCTCATACGGAACGGATAGTCGTCGATGCGGCGTTCGGGCTCGGGAATGCCCACCCGCTGGAGCCACTCGATCGCCTTGGCGCGCGCCGCCGCGCCGCGCAGCGGTGTGTGCGTCTCGATCGCCTCGAGCAGCTGGTCGCCGACCTTCATCACCGGGTTGAGGCTGGTCGACGGCTCCTGGAAGATCATGCCGATACGGCCGCCGCGCACGGCGCGCATCTCGCGCTCGGGCAGCGCCAGCGTGTCGGCACCCTCGAGCTCGATGCGGCCGGCGGTGATGCGGCCGTTCTCGGGCAGCAGCCGCATCAACGCCAGCGCCGTCATGCTCTTGCCGCAGCCGCTCTCACCGACCAGCGCAAAGGTCTCGCCGCGCCGGATGGCCAGGCGCAGGCCGTCGATCGCGTGCACGACGCCCGATTCGGCATCGAGCGAAACCTTGAGCTCCTGGATGTCGATCATGGTCAGGGCTTTGCCGCGGCCGCAGGCTTGAGCACCCTGGGCCGGAACGTGCGCGAGCGCGGGTCGAAGGCGTCGCGCACGCCGTCGGCGAACAGGTTGGCCGCCAGCACCAGCGTGACCATGAAGACGAATGCCGCCGTGAACGGCCACCACACCAGCGGGTCGCGACTCATCTCGTTGCGCGCCAGGTTGATCATGCCGCCGAAGCTGTTCATCGACGGATCGACGCCGACGCCCACATACGACAGCACGGCCTCGTAGAGGATCAACGAAGAGAAGTCGAGCACGGTGACGATCAGCATCAGGTGCGCGACGTTGGGGAACACGTGGCGCGTCATGACCCGCCCCGCGCCGACACCGAAGGCCTGCGCCGCCTGCACGTACTCGAGTTCACGCAGCTTGAGCGTCTCGGCGCGCAGCAGACGGCACAGCCCCGCCCAGCCAGTGAGCCCGAGCACCGCACACAGCAGGAACAGCTTGAGGTCGGCGCGCTCCAGCCCGGTCTCGAACAGCTCCGGGTGCTTGTCGATGAAGACCTGCACCATCAGCACGCATGCGGCGATCAGGAGGATGTTCGGGATCGACGACAGCACGGTGTAGACGTACTGGATCACCTCGTCGACCCAGCCCTTGAAGTAGCCCGCCATGATGCCGAGCACCACGGCCAGCGGCAGCGTGGCCAAGGTCGCAAGCGATCCGATCACGAAGGCGGTGCGGATGCTCTTGAGCGTCTGGTAGAGCACGTCGTTGCCGGTCACGTCGGTACCGAAGACGTGGTACGCGCGCGCCAGCGATGCCGCTATGCCGATCGCCAGTGCGAGCACGGCCGCGGTGGCAAGGGCCACCCGCCATGGCAGCGCGATCTCGCCGCGCCAGATCGTCCCGGCAGCCGTACCGAGGCCAGACCGCTGGCGACGCGCAACCCCGGCAGCGACCGCTATGAACGCGACTGCGGCACCGAGCACGCCCCACGCCACACCCACCGCGACGAGGCGCGCGATGTCGCCTCCCCACTGCGCCGCGGGGTCCGTCAGGTGCGCGCCGCCATGCAGCAGGCGCGGCGCCACACGGCTGGGGCGGCCGCCCTGCTCCACCGTCTCCTTGGTGAAGCTCTCGTAGGCGAGCGGCCGCGAGTACGTGGTCTCGCGCGATTCGGCGAGCGACGCGAGGGCGGCGTCGAGCAGCGAGCGCGTGCGCGTGTCGTAGGCGACCACGCCGGCGGTCGTGCCGGGCGCCGGCGGCAGCTTCGAGCGGAAGTGCACGCTGTCCACGAGCGTCACGACCAGGCAGGCGACCAGCACCACCGCCGAGGCCATCGCTGCCGGGTCTGCGAACACCTTGCGCCAAGTGCCGCGCAGGTTCGTGCGGCGAGATGCCAGCCACACATAGGCGACGAGTGCCAGTACCAACAGCCAGATCGCGGCGTCGGTCCAGAGGAGAACGAACTTGGGCATCGCGCAGATCCCTCAGGACAGCCGCACCCGGGGATCGACCCAGGTGTAGGCGATGTCGATCAGGATGTAGCTCGCGATGTACAGCAGCGAGCCGACGAAGACCATCGTGCGCACGACAGCGAAGTCCTGCTTGGTGATCGCCTCGATGACATAGGCGCCGAGCCCCGGGATGCCGAAGAAGCTCTCGAAGACCAGGCTACCCATGAAGACGTAGGGCAGATATCCGCCGGCGCTGGTGATGATCGGGATCATCGCGTTGCGCAGCACGTGGCGGAACAACACCGCCGTCTCGGCGAGTCCCTTGGCGCGCGCGGTGCGCACATAGTCCTTGCCGATCTCCTCGAGGAACATCGCGCGGTACAGGCGCGCCTCGGTGCCCAGCCGCGACAGCGCCGACAGGATGACCGGCAGCACCAGGAAGCGCAGCAGGTCGAGCCCCCCCGTGTAGCCCGAGATCGGCACCAGCCGCAGCACGCGCGAGAACAGGTACTGGCCGACGATGATGTAGAACAGCGCCGAGATCGAGAGCATGACGACGCAGAACACCACCCCCGCAAGGTCGAGTGCGGTGTGCCGGAACATCACGAGCAGCAGCGCGAACGAGACGCTCGAGATGATCTGCAGGATGAAGATGGGCAGCGCCAGCTGGATGCTTACCCACATGCGACGGGCGACCTCGGTGCCGATGTCGCCCGCGCTCTCGCTGTCGGCGCGGCCGAAGTCGAGCTTGAACAGCGACACCGAGCGTTCCCAGAAGATCGTGTCGGTGAGCTTGTCGCTCCCGGCCTTGGCTTCGTTCCAGTACAGCGGCTTGTCGTAGCCGCGCTCGACCTTCCACTTGGCGATCAGCTCGGGCGTCACTCGCTTGCCGCCGATGTTCAGCCGCGCCATGTCATCGGGCGTGTTGACCGTGAAGAACAGGAAGAACGTCGCCAGGTTGACGCCGATCAGGATCAATACGCCATACAGGCTGCGGCGAACGATGTAGTTGATCATCGGGCTATGCAGGCAGCAGTTCGCCGCGGGCGTTCAGGCGCTCGCGCCGCCGCAGGTGCCGGCGCGTGAAGGCGACGAGCGCCGCGATCAGCACGACGATCGCGACGACCGGCCAGTACACCGGCTTGTTCCACTCAGCGAGCTTCGCCACGCGAAGCGCGGGGTCCAGCCGCAGGTAGCGGCCGTGGTCGCGGATCAGGATGGCCGGCTTGGAGTTGGCGATCCAGCTCTGCACCGCGGTCGACGCCCAGGGGTAGAAGCCCATGCTCCAGGGCGCGTCGTCCTGCAGGATCTTGACCATCTTGTCGATCACCGCCTGCTTCTCGGGGCCGTCATCGAGCATCTTCAGCTGCGTGAACAGCTTGTCGTACTCCGGGTTCTGGTAGTTCGCCGTGTTCTCGCCGTCGGACACGCTCTTGGCGTTGGGCCCGTAGAGCAGGAACAGGAAGTTCTCGGCATCGGGGTAGTCGGCGTTCCAGCCCGTCCAGAACACCTGGTGCTTGCCCTTGCGTACCTTGTCCTGGAACTGGTTGTTGTCGGTGGCCCGCACCTCGAGCTGGATGTCGATCTTGGCGAACTGGCGCACCACCCAGTCGATCTCTGGCTTGCGCTCGGGCGTGGGCGGTGCGTAGTAGTCGTAGTTGATGACTAGTGGCGTGCCGGTCTTCGCATCGCGCCCGCCGGGATAGCCGGCCTCGACCATCAACTGCTTCGCGTCTTCGATCGGCCGCCGCACGGCCTTGCCACCGACCATCCGGTGCGTGACCGGGTTGATGCCCTCGGGCGTTCCCTCGCGCGAGCCCGGGATGCCCTGCGGCAGCGGGCTCATCGCCGTCTCGCCGCCCTTCTTCGGGAAGATCTTCGAGTACTCGTCCCAGTCGATCGCGATCGTGATCGCCTGCCGCAGCTTGCGCGCGCGAAGCTTGTCCTCGGCCGTCGGCCCGCCACCCAGCACCGGGTCGATCATGTTGAAGCCGATGATGTAGCTGTTGACGTCGGAGTACTTGGGAAAGTTGAAGCCCTTGGCTTCATAGTTCGCGCGTACGCGCTCGGAGTCGAGCGCCTCGACGATGTAGCTGATGCCGGTGTCGGTGCGCTCGAACACCTCGAGATCGTAGTAGCCGTCGCGGAACTTGTTGCGCTGGGGTGTGGCCTCGCGCTCGACGACCGACACGATACGGTCGACGAACGGTGTCTTCTTGCCGCAGTCGGCCAGCAGCCCGCGCGCCTTGTCCTCGGGCGATCCGTCGCAGGGATAGGGCTCGCCGCGGTAGTTGGGGTTGCGAACCATCTCGATGCGACGGTCCTTGATGAACTCCTTGACCATGTAGGGGCCGGTGCCTACGGGCCACTGGTCGAGTGTCAGCCCGCGCTCGGCCATCCCAGGCTGCGCATAAAAGGCATCGGCCTCCCAGGGTACCGGCGCCATGAAAGTCATCTGCATCCAGTATTTCCACTGCGGGTACTTCCCGTGAAGGCGGATGCGCAGCAGGTGCGGCTCGGGCGCGGTCGCACCGGCCAGCGGCCAGCGCCGGAAGTCGAGGAAAGGCTTGTCCTGGCTGGCCGGATCGAGACCCTCGCGCAGCGTGGCGTCTTCCTTCTTGATCAGCTCGCCGTAATCCTTCAGCCCGATCACGTACTCGGCAAATACACCGAAGATCGGTGTCGTGATGCGCGTGGTGGCATGTCGCTTGATGGCGTAGACGAAGTCCTCGGCCACCAGCTCACGCGTGCCGGTGTACTCGAACTGCTGGATCGCGTTGCGCTTGCCCACCTCGCCGGGCTTCATCGCGTGATAGCGATAGCGGCCCTGCTCGTCCTTGGCGAAAGCCGGGTGGGGCTGGTACAGGATGCCCTTCCTGATGGGCACGTCGTACACGCTCTCGGCCACCAGCTCGCCCGGCGCATCGTCGGGCAGCGCCTTGCCGTTCTTGTCGAGGTAGATCGGCGTGACCACGCGCTCGGCCGTCTTGGGCACGAGTTCGAACGGCCGCTTGAGGTAGTGGTAGCCGTAGGGCGGCTCGTAGACCTGGTAGGTGACGAGGGTGTCGTTCGACCAGTACGACGCGGTCGGGTCGAGGTGGCGCGGCGTGTTCTCGATCATCGCCGAATAGATCGTGTTCTCGGACGCTGCGCCCTTGGGCCACGGGCTGTTGTCGCAAGCGGCCAGCACGGCCAGCGCGGCTGGTATCACGATGCGAGCGATGACGGCGATCGATCCGCTCACGGCGGTGCTCCTCGAACCGGGGTCGGGCGGGTTGAACCCCACAGAAACCAAATCGCCCCGCGCCGCGGCCCTCGTGAGACCACGGCGCAAGGCGTGGCGGGATTCTAGTGGGGCGCGCACGGGCGCCGGACACGGGCTTCCCCGGGATCAGGCCCAGCCGATGTAGGCCTCGCGGCCCTGCGTCGCGAGCGTCACGCGCGCACCCACCGGCAGCGTCACCTTGGTCGGCACGTGCCCGAACGGCAGGCCCGTCAGCACCGGGGTCTTCGTCGCTGCTCGCACCGAGCACAACATTGACGCCATGTCGTAGCCGCGATCCAGTGGTGAGCGCTGCCAATCGGTCACGCGACCCAGCACCACGGCGCGCTGGGCATCGAGCACGCCGGCCTGGTGCAATTGCAGCAGCATGCGCTCGACGCGGTACGGGTGTTCGTTGACGTCCTCGAGAAACAGGATGCCGCGCTTGACGTTCGGCCAATGGGGCGTGCCGAGCAGCGAGACCAGCATCGCGAGATTGCCGCCCCACAGCGCGCCGCGCACGTCCAGGCCGTCGAATCCAGGGTCGGTGCGAAACCCGACCGCCTCGAGCGATCCATCCATCGCCTCGATGAAACACGCCGCAGTCACGTCGTCGACCGCCTCGACGCGCGGCTCGCCGTGCTCCTCGGCCAGGCGGCCGAAGTCGTAGCACGCCATCGGGCCGGCCCAGGTTCGTGTGCCGCCATGGGCCAGCGCAGCCATCTGGAACGCCGTGAAATCACTGTGACCGACCCAGCGCATGCCGCGATCGGCGCTGCGGGCGACGCGTTTCCAGTCAATCCGATCGAGCAGGCGCGTGAGGCCGTAGCCGCCGCGCGTGGCCATCGCGATCGACGCCCCGCTCGCCGCGGCGCGGTGAATCGCGGCCACCCGCGTCTCGTCGTCACCCGCGAATCGCTCGTCCCGGGCCAGCGCGCTCTCGTCGATCGAGACGTCGAAGCCGAGTGTGCCGAGGCGCCGAGCGGCCCGGCGCAGCACCGCGCGCTGCGCCACCACGCCCGACGGCGAAAACAGCCGAAGCGACGTCGGGTCGCCGATCAACGATGCGCCCCGAAGTCCGACTCGATGACTTCGGGAACCGGCAGCGGCTCGGCATCGGGACCGGCCTCGCGAATCGCACGCTGTTCGGCGCGGCGCTGGGCGAAAAAATCGACCAGCAGCTGCCCGGCCGCGTCGGCGAGCAAACCGCCCTCGACTGTGGTGTGGTGGTTCAGCTGCTGGTTCTCGAAAAGATTGACGACCGAGCCCGCGGCGCCGGTCTTCGGATCGCGTGCCGCGAAGACCACCCGATGGAACCGCGCGTGCATCAGCGCCATCGCGCACATCGCGCACGGCTCGAGCGTCACGTAGAGCGTGCAACCCGGCAGCCGGTAGTTGCCGAGCAGCTCGGCCGCATGGCGCAGCGCAACGATCTCGGCGTGGGCGGTCGGGTCGTTGGTCGTGATCGGCCGGTTGTAGCCGGTGGCCACGACCTGCGGCACACCGTCGACCATCTGCGTGATGACCGCACCGACCGGCACCTCGCCGACCAACTGCGCATTGAGTGCCTGGTCGAGCGCCTGGCGCATCGCGTATTCGTCCTGTGCTGCACTCGGACCGGTGGCCGGCTCGCCGCTCATGGCGCGTTGCTCCGGTTGGCGCCTTGTTGCAGCGCCGCATTGGCCGCATCGCGCACATTGGACTGGATCGCCTTCGATTGTGCCGGCAGCGTGCCCTCGACCGGCGCGGGCGTCGCACCCGCCACGCCACCGGGCACCACCACGGTCGCGGCACGGCCCATCACGGCGTTGGTCACTGCCTGCGCTTCGGCACCCTGACCTTTCGCGCGCGTCGTGGCGTCGCGCGACAGTCCCAGCGCCTCGAACTGCTTCTTGCCCAGCGTGCCGATGATCGCCAGCACGATGAGCAGGCTCATCAGACCGAAGATCGCTTTCAGCATCGTGTCACTCCCACTCGATGGTGGCCGGAGGTTTGCTCGACACGTCGTAGGTTACGCGGTTGATGCCCCGCACTTCATTGATGATGCGGCCGCTCGTCCGTTTCAGCAAGCCGTACGGCAACTCGGCCCAGTCGGCCGTCATGAAATCACTGGTGGTCACTGCGCGCAGGGCGACGACGTGGTCGTAGGTGCGGCCGTCGCCCATCACGCCGACGCTCTTGACCGGCAGGAACACGGCAAAGGCTTGCGACACCCGGTCGTACCAGCCTTCGCGGCGCAGCTCCTCGATGAAGATGGCATCGGCGCGGCGCAGCAGATCGGCATATTCGCGCTTGACCTCGCCGAGGATGCGCACGCCCAGCCCGGGGCCTGGGAAGGGATGGCGGTAGACCATCTCGTGCGGCAGGCCGAGCGCGACGCCGAGCTCGCGCACCTCGTCCTTGAACAGGTCGCGCAGCGGTTCGAGCAGCTTCAGGCCCAGCGTCTCGGGAAGGCCACCGACGTTGTGATGGCTCTTGATCGTGGTCGCCTTCTTCGTCTTGGCACCGCCGGACTCGATGACGTCCGGGTAGATCGTGCCCTGCGCGAGCCACTTCGCATTGGCGAGCTTCTTCGCCTCGGCCTGGAACACCTCGACGAACTCGCGGCCGATGATCTTGCGCTTGGCCTCGGGGTCGGCAACGCCCTTCAAGGCGCCGAGGAACCGCTCGCTCGCATCGACATGGTCGACCTTGGCATGCAGGCGGCCGGCGAACATGTCCATCACCATCTGCGCCTCGTTCAGCCGCAGCAGGCCGTGGTCGACGAACACGCAGGTGAGCTGGTTGCCGATTGCGCGGTGGATCAGCGCGGCTGCCACGCTCGAATCGACGCCGCCCGACAGGCCGAGGATCACCTCTTCGGAGCCCACCTGCCGGCGGATCGACGCGACCGCCTCCTCGACGTGATCGCGCATCACCCAGTCGGGCCGGGCGCCGCAGATGCCGAGCACGAAGCGTTCGAGCATCGCGCGGCCCTGCTTCGTGTGCGTCACCTCGGGATGGAACTGCACGCCATAGAAGCGCCGCTCCTCGTCGGCCATGCCGGCGATCGGGCAGCTGTCGGTACTGGCCATCAGCTTGAAGCCCGGGGGCAGCGTGGTGACCTTGTCGCCATGGCTCATCCACACCTCGAGCATGCCGTGGCCCTCGGGGGTGCGGAAGTCCTCGATGCCGTCGAACAGCTTGGTGTGGCCGCGTGCGCGCACCGCAGCGTAGCCGAACTCGCGGTGTGTCGACGCCTCGACCTGGCCACCGAGCTGCACCGTCATCGTGAACATGCCGTAGCAGATGCCGAGCACCGGCACGCCGGCCGCCCACACCGCGGCAGGCGCGCGCAGCTCCTGATCCTCGTAGGTGCTGGCGTGGCTGCCCGACAGGATGATGCCCCTGGGCGCATACGTGCGGATGAATTCGTCCGACACGTCGTTCGGGTGGATCTCGCAGTAGACATGCGCCTCGCGGATGCGGCGCGCGATGAGTTGCGTGACTTGGGAGCCGAAGTCGAGGATGAGGATCTTGTCGTGCGTCATGGTTCAGGCGGACGCCGCTGCGAGGGCCTTGCGGCGGCGGAAGAAGCGGATCGCGAGCAGCGCCGCGACGCCCTGCAGCGCGGCACAGAAGTAGAACGGCAGGCCGATCAGCCAGTCGCCAGGCGGCCGGTGCGATACGAAGGCGAGCAGCGCGGTGCCCAGGACCGGCGCTACGACCGCCATCAGGCTGTTGAGCGACGCAACCGCGCCCAGGGTCTGGCCCTGCTCTCGCGCATCGGCGGCGTTCGAGACAATGCTCTGGATCGCGGCCTGCGCACCGCCGCCGGCCAGGGTGCCGAGCACGATGACGCCGTAAATCATCCAGCCCTGCGGCACCGCGCCGTAGCCGAGGTAAGTGAGGCTGCCGGCGATCAGGCCGAAGCCTGCGAGCCGGCGCGGCGAGAACCGTGCCAGCAGATGCTTGAGCAGGAAGCCCTGCACGAGGGCCATCATGGCGCCGACGGTGAACAGCGACCAGCCCACCTCAGCCGGCCCCCAGCCGAACTTGAAGTGGGTGTAGAGAACCCAGGTGGTGTGGAGCACGAACTGCGCCAGCGCCGCGAGAGCGATGACCAGGACCAGGGGCCCGACGCCGCGCAGCTGCGCCAGGCCCTGCAGCGCCGCCAACGGGTGCGCGCGCTTCCACTCGAATGCACGACGCTGCGCCGGTGCGAGCGACTCAGGCAGCACGAACCAGCCGTACAGCCAGTTCAACAGCGCGAGCGCCCCGGCGGCGAAGAAAGGCCAGCGCACATCGATCGCGCCGAGCAGCCCGCCCAGCACCGGCCCGAGAATGAATCCGATGCCGAACATTGCCCCGAGCATGCCGAACCGGCGCGCGCGCTCGTTCGGTGGTGAGATGTCGGCGACATACGCATTGGCCACTGCCGCGTTGGACTGCATCGCGCCGGAGAACAAGCGCACCGCCACCACCATCCACAACGCGGTGGCCAGGCCGGTGACGACGAAACTCAGGCCCAGACCCGCGATGCCCAGCAGCAGCACCGGCCGCCGTCCGTAGCGATCGGACAACGCACCCAGAATCGGCGAGCCGATGAAGTTGGCGACACCGAAAGTGAAGGTCACGACGCCGAACCAGAAGGTCTGCGATTCGTTGGACGTGGTGAACTGGCCCACGATGTGCGGCAACACCGGGATGATCAGGCCGATCGCCATCATGTCCATCAGGACAGTGATCGCGATAAACAGCATGGCCGCCTTCCTTTCGGTGGGGCGGCCATGCTCGGCGGGCGTCACGTAGGCACTCATTCCATCCGGTAGTTCGGCGCTTCCTTGGTGATCTGCACGTCGTGGACATGGCTCTCGCGCACGCCCGCCGACGTGATCTCCACGAACTCGGCCTGGGTCTGCATCTCGGCGATCGAGGTGCAACCGCAGTAGTGCATCGACGCACGCAAGCCGCCGGCGAACTGGAAGACGATGCCCACCACCGAGCCCTTGTACGGCACCTGGCCCTCGATGCCCTCGGGCACCAGCTTGGTGGTGTTGGGGTTGTTGCCGCCGTTGTCCTGGAAGTAGCGGTCGGCGCTGCCCTTTTGCATCGCGCCGATCGACCCCATGCCGCGGTAGCTCTTGTAGCTGCGGCCCTGGTAGAGGATCGTCTCGCCGGGAGCCTCGTCGGTGCCGGCAAAGGCACTGCCCATCATCACGCTGTCGGCGCCGGCGACGATGGCCTTGGCGATGTCGCCCGAGTAGCGGATGCCGCCGTCGGCGATCAGCGGCACGCCGCTGCCTCGCAGCGCCTTGGCGACGTTATCGATCGCCATGATCTGCGGCACGCCGACGCCGGTGACGATGCGCGTGGTGCAGATCGAGCCCGGTCCGATGCCGACCTTGACCGCGTCGGCACCGGCTTCGACCAGGGCCAGCGCCGCAGCACCGGTGGCGATGTTGCCGCCGATGACGTCGACGTGCGGGTAGTGGCGCTTGACCCACCGCACGCGCTCGATCACCCCTGCACTGTGGCCATGCGCGGTGTCGACGACGATGGCATCGACACCCGCCGCGGCGAGCGCCTCGACGCGCTCCTCGGTGCCCTCGCCCACACCGACCGCCGCGCCTACGCGCAACTTGCCGTGCTGGTCGCGCGCCGCGCTCGGAAAGCTGGTCTGCTTGGTGATGTCCTTGACCGTCATCAGCCCGCGCAGCTCGAACGCGTCGTTCACCACCAGCACGCGCTCGAGCTTGTACTTGTGCATCAGAGCCTTGCCGTCCTCGATCGTGGCGCCCTCGCGCACCGTGATCAGGCGCTCGCGCGGCGTCATGATTTCGCGCACCGGTGCATCCAGCCGCGTCTCGAAGCGCAGGTCACGCCCCGTGACGATGCCCACCACGGTGCGCCCCTCCAGCACCGGAAAGCCCGAGATGCCGTGCTGCTTGGACAGCGCCATCACCTCGTGCACCGGCGTGTTCGG
>JAOUIM010000377.1 GCA_029884035.1 Aquincola sp.
CGCGAGAAGCCGCACGACACGCTCACGATCCGCGACTGGCTCTGGCGTTGGGACACCGACTGGTTCTGGTGCTCGAGGAACTTCGGTGCCGAGCACCGATGGCTGCGTCGGCTGCTCGGTCGCGAGCGCCTGAATTCGCGCACCTACACGCGGGTGATGCGCTGGAATGCCCGTTGGGGCCTGACGCGAAAGCTCGCCGCCGCGCGCGGTTTCCGGCACGTCGAGTCGGTGATTCAGGATGTCGATCTGCCGGCGCCGCATGCAGCCGATTTCCTGGCCTTCCTCTTGAACGAGATCGGCATCGTGCCGATCTGGATCTGCCCGATCCGGGCGGGTGACGCGGCACTGCCGTTCACGCTGTATCCGCTCGTCCCGGGCGTGCGGCACGTCAACTTCGGCTTCTGGGACGTGGTCCAGCGCCGCGAGCGCTTCGACAAGGGACACTTCAACCGCCTGGTCGAGCGTCGGGTGGTCGCGGCCGGCGGCATCAAGTCGCTGTACTCGGAGTCGTTCTTCACGCCCGAAGAGTTCGCGCGCGCCTACCGCATGGACCGGTATGCCGCGCTCAAGGCGCGTTACGACCCCTGTCACCGATTCCTCGGCCTGTACGAGAAGTGCGTGCGCGGTGCGTGAACGGCGCGGCCTCGCCGGCCGCGCTCGGGCTCAAGCACGGCGACTGCAATCAGGCCGCCGGGAGTTCCAGCACGACGCGCAAACCGCCCGTCGGCGCGGACTCGAGCGCCAAGTTGCCTCCATACAGGCTCGCGAGGTCCTGCACGATGGCTAGGCCCAGACCGCTGCCGGGAACCGACTCGTCCAGGCGAGCGCCGCGCGCCATCACGGCGCCGCGCCGCTCGGCGTCGATACCGGGACCGTCGTCGTCGATCACGATGCGCAGCCTGCTGCCTGTGTCGGCGGTGACCGCCGATGCAGCGACGCGCACCTCGCGGCTCGCCCACTTGCACGCGTTGTCGAGCACGTTGCCGAGGATCTCGTTGAGGTCCTGGGCCTCGCCAGCAAACGCCATCCCGGGATCGATCGGATCGCAGACGAACGCGAGTCCTCGGCCGTCATGCACGCGCGCCATCGTATGCAGCAGGCCAGCGACGGCGGGCGCCAGCGCCACCCGTGCGCCGGGCACACCCTGGGCCGCCGCGGCGCGCGATCGCGCGAGGTGCCACTCGACATGCCTGTGCGCCACGCCCACCTGCTCTTCGACCAGGGATGCAAGCTCGGCCGCACCCTCGGCCCGCAACCGAGCAGTGGCCGCTGCCTGTGACATCACCGCCAGCGGCGTCTTGACGGCATGCGCCAGGTTGCCCGCCTGCGTCCTCGCGCGAGCGACGACCTCCGCGTTGCGGTCGAGCACATGGTTGAAATCGTCGATCAAGGGCTGGACCTCGTCAGGAAAACGCCCCGCGAGGCGGTCGGCGCGTCCTTCGTGCACGGCAGCCAGTGCGCGCTGCAATGCGCGTAGCGGCGCCAGGCCCACCGCCACCTGCGCCACGGCAGCAGCACACAGCAGCGCCAGCAGGCCGGCCAACGACGCCAGCAGCACGCTGTTGAAGCGGGCCACCGCGGCCTCCGCCTCGCCCAGGTCCGCAGCGACGATCAGGCGCCACGGCGTGGCCGCCGCGTCGTCGCGCTTCACCGTGCGCTCGACGAGCATCAGCCGCGCCGCGTCGGGGCCCAACCCTTCGTGCACGTGCACCGCGCCGCCGGCAACTGCGTCCGCCGGCAGATCGAGCGTTGCGTCCCACAGCGAACGCGATCGCAACACGCCGCGCTGCGCCGCTCCAGTCCCGCCGTCGACCTGCCAGTACAGGCCCGAGTACGGGCGCGACCAGCGCGGTTCGGTGAGCGTGGTCGTGTCGATCCGCGGCTGGCCCGTCGTGTCGAACTCCAGCAGCGCAGTCACCTGGTCGAGCCGGGCTGCCAGGGTGTCGCCGAACTGCCGCATCACGTGGTCACGGAACAGGCCCGCCAGCAACCCACCGGCCAACGCGATCGCGAGCAGCAGCGCGACGAGCGTGGCGGCCAGCAGCCGAAATCGCAGCGAACGCGTCCAGCGCGGGCCGCTGCCCGGCTTCATGGCGCCGCCGCCAGCCGGTAGCCCATGCCGCGGACGGTCTCGATCGTCTGCGGCGGCAGTTTCCTTCGCAGGCGGCCGATGAAGACCTCGATCGTGTTGGAGTCGCGATCGAAATCCTGTGCGTACAGGTGCTCGGTCAGCTCGGTGCGCGACACCACGCTGCCGGGCCGGTGCATCAGGTAGGCAAGCAGCCTGAATTCGTGGCTCGTCAGGTTGACCGGCTGGCCGTCCAGCGTGACGCGGCCGCTGCGCGTGTCGAGCGCGATCGCGCCACACTGCAGCAGCGGCGACGCGAGCCCCTGCGCGCGGCGAATCAGTGCGCGCACTCTGGCCAGCAACTCCTCCATGTGAAAGGGTTTGGCCAGATAGTCGTCGGCACCGGCGTCGATGCCGGCCACCTTCTCGTGCCAGCTGTCGCGCGCCGTGAGGATCAGCACCGGCATCGTCCGTCCAGCCTCGCGCCAGCGCTTGAGCACGCTTAGGCCATCAAGCACCGGCAGACCCAGGTCGAGCACGACCGCATCGAACGGCTCGTTGGCGCCAAGGTGGTGCGCGTCACCGCCGTTGCCCACGTCGTCGACTGCGTAACCCGCATCGGCGAGCCCGGCGCGCAACTGCGCACGCAGCGTCGGCTCGTCCTCGACCAGCAGCACCCTCATGCGCGACGCGGCAGCAGCCGGTGGTTCATCGCGGCGGGTCCTTCTGCCGCGGGGTGCTGCGCTCGTCCTTGCGGCGGGCCTCGAGCACCTGCGCCGTGCGGGCATCGAGTTCGAGTTTCAGCAAGCGGCCGTCGGGTTGCAGCAGCTTGACCTCGTAGATCCAGCGCCCGTCCTGGCGGTCGAGTTCCAGTTCGAGCACCTGGCCGGGGTGCGTGCGCTGCAGTCGCTCCAGCAGCGCGGTCAGCGACATGACCTCGCCGGCCTGCACCGCGGCACGCGCCCGCTCGTGGTCGTCCCTGCCGTCTGCCCAGGCCGCGCCGGACATGCGCGCGCACAGCAGCAGCGCCAACAACGCGACGCGCACCGTCGCCGCGGCACCCATTCGCCGCTGGACAGGCGTGGCGCTGCGCAGGGTCTTCACGCCCTGATTGTCGGCGCTCGTGCCTTAACCGCAGATGAACGCAGCCTTCAGGACCGGTTCAAGCGCGCACCCGAAGAATGCCCCCATCGACCACCAAAAGAACGGCTCCCTGCTGTCCATCCGATGAAGCTCCACCACGGCCCATCACTCCCGTCCCGCCGCGCCGCGTCGATCGCATCGGTCACCTCGGGTGCCTGTCTGGCATTCATGTGCCTTGCCGTGCAGGCCGCCGACACCTCCCCCCCGCAGCAACTCGAACGCTGGAGTGCGCAAGCGGGCACCCCCGGGCAGGCCGAGCGTGGCCGCGTCTTCTTCACCAGCCGACATGGCGGCGAATGGTCGTGCTCGAGCTGCCACGGAGCGCCCCCCATCGCCCCGGGCAAGCACGCCAGTACCGGCAAGGCCATCGACCCGATGGCGCCGGCCGCAAACCCGAAGGTATTCACCGACACCGCACGGATCGACAAATGGTTTCGCCGCAACTGCAACGACGTGGTCAAGCGCGAGTGCAGCGCCAGCGAGAAGGCCGACGTGCTGGCCTACCTGATCAGCGTCAAACCATGACACCACGCACCGCCGCGGCCTCCACAAGGAACACAGCATGAATCTCCGAACCCGCACCTGCATCGGCACTCTCGCCGCCATGCTCGGTCTCGCAGCTGCGGCCATGGC
>JAOUIM010000378.1 GCA_029884035.1 Aquincola sp.
AATCAGGATCGTTTTCATCGGTTCTCCTGTCGAGTTGGAGCGCGCAACCCGCCCATTGGCCGGAAGCGCACGGAATCAATCATCGGCCAGACGGAATCCACCACCCTGACGAATATCAAGCGATCAATGACGAAACTGGCCATCTGTGCAACGGAGGGCTGGTGCAAAGCGTTGACGTCGTCACCGGTCCACCGCCGGGTCGTCGAGAAGGACCATGAACTGGTCCTGCGTGGCCGAGCAGTTGGGGCAGCTCCAGTGCGGCGGCAGGCGGTCGAACGGCGTTCCCGGCGGGATCTGCCAGTGCGGATCGCCCTCGGCCGGGTCATAGACCGTCCAGCAGATCTTGCACTCGAGCCGCGTCGCCGGGCCGATGTCGGGCGCGTGGCCGAAGCCCTGATGCCGTGGCGCGTGCGAGCCCGGGTCTTCAGTGCGCGAGCTCATCGGCGGCGGCCTCGCGCATCCACTGCACCAGTTCGGCCAGCCGCCCGCGGCTGTCGTCGAGGTCCTCGGGCGAGGCGGCGACCGCCTCGGGCATCTCGGTGACCTCGATCGTGTCGAGGATCAGCGTGTTCATGCTGTTGAAGAATTGCACGCGCCAGACGCCGCGCACCGCGGTCGAGCCGACATGGCAGTTGCCGAAACCGCGCGAGATGATCGCCACCGGCCCGACCGGCAGCGCGGCGTCGATCACCTGACGATCGTCGGGGCTGAGCGGCAGCAGCGTCAGGTTGACCTGACCACCGCGCCCGCCCTGGCCGCGTTCGACCAGCCGCGCACGCAACTCGGCCAGCAGTGCGGGCGAATTCATCGCACCGGCCGGCCAGGGCTCGGGGGCCTGGACCTGTGCGGTGGCCTGAGCCGCCGCCTGCAGCACGGCCTGCGGCACGCTGCCCGCCTCGAGCCAGTAGCGCGCAAGGCGGCCGTCCGCGCTCAGTTCGCCGCAACGCCACAGCCCCGCGAACACGCTCTCCTGGATGCGCACGGCGGGTTCGCCTGCAAGACGGACCGAGACCTCACCTTCGCCCAGCACCTGGTTCGTGACTTCCAGAGCGGCGCTCGACAGGCTGTCCAGCGGCACCCTGGGCCCGGGGCCGGGACCGCCGGCATCCCATCGCGCCAGCGCCTCGATCATGCGATCGAGCACCGCAGCCGACTCCCGCATCACCTCGGCCGGGACGCGCTCGGGCACGCGCGGCATCTCGAAGGTGTTCATGCCCTGCGGCATCGCCATCACGTCGAGCTCGGCGTCCTCGGGCGGCTGCGAGCCCGGGCCGATCGCACGCACGGGAATCGGAAACGCGGCCATCGATATCCCCTCGATCTTCGGTCCGGCAAGGCTAGGCCGCGCCCGCCCGCCGGGAATTGTCGAAGGTCAAGGGTGAACGCGGTCGATCACGAGCTTGATGTCGCCCTTGGGCTCGCGCGGCGCGCTCTCGCCTTCGAGGTCGCCTGCGACCGGAGCGGCGCCGCCCTGGCGCGACACGCGCGCCACGACGACGACGCGGCTCGCACCCGACAGCTTCATCGCCGGCGACATCGCCGACGAGTCGTCGAGCTGGACCGTCACCGGCTGCTTGTCGATCGCCGGTACCGGCATGCGCACGATCGCCAGCGGCATGCGGGGACCCTCTGCCGCGCGCGCGAAGACGAACAGGGTGTCGCCCGGCTGCACCTTGGCCGCCAGCGCGGGCGCCAGCGACACCGTCACGCGAATCCCTCCGGCGCCTGCCGGAGCCGCTGGCGGCGCAGCCGTCGGCGCCGCGGGGCCCTGTGCGCGAGGACCGGCACCCGGAGCGGTGGCCACGGCAGCGGCCGCGGGCATGCCGCCGGCCGCGCGCGCCTCGGCGATGCCCGAGTCGAGGCCCTGGGCCAGCGGGTTGTCCTCCGGAATCAGTCCGCGCGCGCGGGTCCAGTGCTTGACGGCATTGGCGTAGTCGCGGCGCGCCATCGCCGCCGTGCCCGCGAGCGCGAGCGCTTTCACATGATCCGGGTCGATCGCGAGCGCGCGCAGCACCAGTTTCTCGGGCTCGCCCTCCAGGTTTCGCCCCTGCGTCATCGCCAGCGCGTCGGCGTAGTCGGCCAACAACTGCGGATCGTCGCGCTTGCGTGCCATCGCCTGCGCATAGGCGTCACGCGCGTCCTCGAATCGCTGCATCTGCGCATACGAGCGCCCGAGCAGGGCCCAGCCATCGGGGTTGTCGGGCTCGGCCTTCATGCGATCGGCCAGGCGCTGCACCGCCTGTTCCATGTCCATCTGGCCGGCGGCGTGCGGATCGCCCTGCGGCGCGCTCACGATCGCAGGGTCGAGCCCGTCGCTGCTGCCCAGACGGGCATACATCGCGATGGCCAGCAGCGGCAGGCCGATCAACAGCGCGACCGCGCTCTTGCGGCCCGACATCGCACGCGCCGGCACGGCGGCGACCGATGACTCCTCGAGCACGCGCCTTTCGAGCTCCGTGCGGGCGACGGCGAGCTGCTCGTCGTCGAGCCGGCCCGCGGCACGCTCGGCCTCGAGTTCGTCCAGCTGTGCACGCAGGATGCGCAGGTTGCTGGCGGCGGTGTCGTCGGCGATCGGCGCGCGCGCCCGCAGGAGTGGGCGCAGCAGCACCACCAGCACCACGACGAGCAGCGTCGCGGCAAGGAGCCAGAAAGCGGTCATGACGGGTCTCGTTGTTCGAGCAAGGCGCGTGCGCGCTGCTGTTCTTCTTCGCTCAGCGGTGTGCTGGTCGCCGCGGCCTGCGCGCGGCGGCGCGACATCGTGCGCCACATCCACACGACCATCGCCAGCAGGAGCACGAAGGGCCCGATCCACAGCAGCCAGGTCGTCGGCTTGACCGGCGGGGTGTAGAGCACGAAGTCGCCGTAGCGCGCCACCATGTAGTCGAGGATCTCGCGTTCGCTCTTGCCGGCCCGCAACTGCTCGCGCACTTGGTTGCGCAGGTCGTTGGCCAGATCGGCGCGCGACGCGGCGATCGTCTCGTTCTGGCACACCAGGCAGCGCAGGTCATTCGAGATGGCGAGCACGCGTTCCTCGAGCGCCGGATCGTCGGCCATCGGCCGGGCCTCCTGCGCGGCCGCGAGGGCGGTCACCAGCGCGCAGGCGAGTGCGAAGAAGAGCCTACGCATTTTTCAGCTTCGCCACCAGCGGCAGGATGTCGTCCTTCAGCGCATCGGGCGTCATCGGCCCGATCTGCTTGTGGCGGATCACGCCCTGCTTGTCGATCACGAAGGTCTCCGGCACGCCGTAGACGCCGTAGTCGATGCCCACGCGGCCATCGGCATCGACGACGATCGTCGAATAGGGATCGCCATGCTTGCGCAGCCAGCCCTTGGCGTCCTCGGCGCGGTCCTTGTAGTTCAGGCCGACCACCTTGACGCCGGACTGCTGCGCCAGCTGCGTCACGTAGGGATGCTCGGCCAGGCAGGGCGTGCACCACGAGGCGAAGACGTTGAGCACCCAGACCTGGCCCTTCATCTGCTCGGCGGCGATCTTCACCGCGGGGTCGTTGAGCTGCGGCAGGTTGAAGGCGGGTGCCGGCTTGTCGATCAGCGGCGAAGGTACCTCGCGCGGATTGAGCTTCAGGCCCACGGCCAGGAACCCGGCCATCAGCACGAAGACGATCAGCGGGATCAGGTAGCGCTTCATCGTGTCACGGCACCGGCCGGCAGCGCGTCGGTCGCGTGGTGGCGGCTGGTCACGCGGTAGCGGCGGTCGATGATGGCCAGCACGCCGCCCAGGGCCATCAGCACGCAGCCGCCCCAGATCCAGTTGACGAAGGGCTTGACGTACAGGCGCACGCCCCAGGCCTTGCCGCCGTCGAGCGGCTCACCCATC
>JAOUIM010000032.1 GCA_029884035.1 Aquincola sp.
TCGGCCCTCGGACACCAGACCGCGAGCCACGCATGCGAGGCATCGGCGCCCAGCATCGGTGCGCCGGGGTGCACGGCATGCACCGGCGTGGTGAGCAGGTAGCCGCTGACATAACGGGCGGCGAGCCCGTGCATGCGCAGTGCACCGATCATCAGGTGTGCGAAATCCTGGCACACGCCCTGACGACTCGCGAGCACGTCGGACAGCGGGGTGTCCAGCGACGTGCTCGCGCTCTTGTAGGCGAACTCCTGGTGCAGTCGTGCCATCAACTCGACCGCCGCCACGGCCACTGGCCGCCCGGATGCCAACGAGGGGGCCGCCCACTCGCGCAGCGCTGCCAGGCGAGGCACGTAGGGTGACGGCACGACGAACTGTGCCGCAGGCTCGAACGGCGCGCCGGCGGCGAAGCGCAGCCGCGCGCGCACGGTTTCCCAGGGCGCGCTCGCCGCTGGATCGAGCGCCGACGGCGGCTGCACGCACACGCGCGCGCTCGACCGTACGGCGAGCCCCCGGTGCGCAGCGGTCACGGTGAACGCGATGCGGGTGTTGCCGAAGCAGTCGCGCTCCTCGTGCACGTACGACGGCGGCGGCTCGATCGCGAGCGTGAACGACTCGACCTGCTGGCCAGCATCCTCGAGAGGCCGCAAGTAGGCCAGATGCTGCGCCATGTCGACCGACGTCGCGTAGGTGTAGCGGGTCGCATGCTCGACGGCCAGGATGGTCATGACGGCTTCTTGCGGCGCCTGCGGCGGAACTCACACGCGCTGCATCGCATCGCCGCCATCCGCGTGCGCGAAGTAGCGCTGTCCGATGACGTCACTGAGCGCCGAGGCCGCAGACTGCAGCGACGCGGCGGTGTGCGCGAGCAGCGCGCGCAGCGCATTCGCGTCGGCATCGCGCAGGGCCTCGAGCGGCAAGCCGGCGCCCTCGGCGGGCAGCATCTCGCGCAGTCCCGCGGGCTCAGGCAGCTTGCCCAGCTCGGTACGCAGGCGCCTGAGCGTGCCGGCGAAGGCCCGCGGATTGGTGTCGTCGAACACCAGCAGGTCGGCCAGCGCAAGCAGGTCCTCATGGTGCTGGTAGCGCGCGCGAAAGGTGATCTCGCTGTCGAACAATTCGAGCAGAAGTTCGGTCGCCACCGAAGAGGCGTCACGTGATCCGATGGCCGGCACCAGCGCCGCCAGGGCCGCGCCCATGCCGCCCAGACGCTCGAGCAACCGGCCGACCGACAGCAGCCGCCAGCCATGGTCGCGCGTCATGCGGTCGGTCTGCGCGCCGGTCACAGCGGCGAGTTGCTGAGCCAGGCCTTGCAGTGCTGGCAATGCTTGTGCATTGCCGGGCACTGACGGCGGACGCGCTTCGGTGTTGAAGTGGGCGTGGAAATCGTCACCGATGCGGCGCAGCAAGCCGAACTGTTCGGGTGCAAGGCGGTCGCGCAACGCGCTGGCCGTGCGCGCCATCGCCGCCAGGTTGAAGCCCACGCCCTGATCGCGTTCGCGCAGCTTGGCCAGCAGGCTGCGCGCGAACACGGCGATCGAACGGTCTGCCGCGGGCGTGCCGGCCGGCACGAGACCATAGAGCGCCACCAGGTCCGACAATCGCGAAAGAAGCGCGTCGGGCAGGTCTTCGTCGCCGTCGAACAACGCCAGCGACGCTTGCGCGAGCCGCACCGACTGCTCGGCGCGTTCGGTGTAGCGGCCGAGCCAGAACAGGTTTTCCGCGCTGCGGCTCGCCACGGCGGGACGGCGCGCAGCCAGGTCGTCGACGCTCAGCCGCTGAGGTTGCACCGCCAGGCCATCGAGCGTGCCCTCGGTGAGCACCCAGGTGTCCAGGCTGGTGCCGCCCTGCGCCATCGACACCGACAGGGGTGCGCGCGTGGCCACCCGTGTCAGGCCTCCAGGCAGCACGTGCCACTGGTCGGAGGCGCTGGCGATCGCGTAGACCCTCAGCATCGCGGGGCGCGGCACGAGACGGCCGCTGCCGTACAGCAGCGCGGCACGCGACAGGGCAAGCCGGCCCTGGACCGTGAATGCGTCGGGGTCGTCGTCGATACGTGCGACCAGCGCACCAAGGCCCTCGGCGTCGATCAGCCGTGCGCCCTCGCCGCCACCGGCGAATGCTGGCCGCAGCACGCGGCCGACGAGACTCTCACGCACCGCGGCCCAGGCCGCCGCTTCACCGCACCACCAGGTCGGCAGCGATGGCAGCAGCAGGTCTTCACCGAGCAGCCGACGCGCGATGGCCGGCAGGAATCCCTGGATCGCGCTCGACTCGAGGAACCCGCTGCCCAGCGCATTGGCCATCGCGACGTTGCCGGCGCGAAGCACCTGCACCAGACCGGCCACGCCGAGCGCCGAATCCGGGCGCAGTTCGAGGGGATCACAGTAGTCGTCGTCGAGGCGCCGCAACAGCCCATGCACCGGCTGCAGGCCCTCGACCGTGCGCAGGAACAGGCGCGCATTGCGCACCGTCAGGTCTGCGCCCTCGACCAGCGGAAGCCCCAGATGCCGGGCCAGGTACGCATGTTCGAAGTAGGTCTCGTTGTACGGGCCCGGCGTCAGCAACGCGACGCGCGGCGCGTGGCCGTCGCCCAGGCGCGCCGATACGGCCGCCGCCTGCTGCGTCACGGTGGTGAGGAGTCGCCGGTAGGCGTTCGCGATGTGCTGGACGCGGAGCTCGCGGAACGGCTCCGGGAACAGGCGCGAGACGATGATGCGGTTCTGCAGCACATAGCCCAGCCCCGAGGGCGACTGCGTGCGCTGGGAGACAACCCACCACTGGCCGTCGGGGCCGCGCGCCATGTCGAGCGCCACGATGTGCAGGTGCAGTCCGCCCACCGGTTCGACGTCGTGCAAAGGGCGCAGATAACCGCGATGGCGGAACACCAGCGTGGGCGGCAGCATGGCGTCGTGCAACAGGCGCTGCGGCCCGTACACGTCCGCCAGCATGCGTCCGAGCAGCCGCGCGCGCTGGATCGCGCCGGTCTCGATGCGCGCCCAGTCGGCCGGCTCGATCAGGTGCGGCAGCGCTTCGAGCGACCAGGGCCGAGCCGACGCCAAATGGTCACGCCGGCCTTCCGATGGCTCGGCGACGTTGTGCGTGATGCCGTCGGCCCGTACCTGCTGTGCGATCGCCGAGCGCAGGCGCTGCGCCACATCGCCGGGAGTGCCGCCGCCGAGTTCTGCGCGCGCGAAGAAGCGCCGCCACACCGGCCGCAGCGTCCCATCGGCGGCGCGCAACTCGTCCCAGGCGCCGGCCATGTCGGCGGGCTCGAAGGGCAGCGGCGGTTTGGCAGGTTCGGGAAGTGGCAGGCTGGACAAGTCGG
Source organism: Aquincola sp. (assembly GCA_029884035.1). Lineage (GTDB taxonomy): Bacteria > Pseudomonadota > Gammaproteobacteria > Burkholderiales > Burkholderiaceae_C > CADEEN01. The sequence continues at coordinate 3,323 of JAOUIM010000032.1, forward strand.
TGCAGGCGAAGTGAACGGCCCAACCTTAGCCGACGCGCAGATCGAAGGTGAACGGGAATTCCCGGCTCGGCATAGTCGCTGCGACGACCATGCGCCCGGGCGTGTGGCCGATCGACTCGAAACGCGCGAGGCGCCGGCTCTCGGCCTCGTAGGCGTTGATCGGGTAGGTGTCGTAGTTGCGGCCACCCGGGTGCGCCACGTGGTAGCGGCAGCCGCCGAGGGAACGCTGCGACCAGGTATCGACGAGGTCGAACGTCAACGGCGCGTGCACGCCGATCGTCGGGTGCAGCGCGCTCGCCGGGTGCCACGCCCGGTAGCGCACGCCACAGACGAACTCGCCGACGCGGCCGGTGGGCTGCAACGGCAGCGCCCGGCCGTTGACCGTGACGACGTGCCGGTTGCCGTTCAGTCCGCTGGCCCTGACTTCCAGCCGCTCGAGCGACGAGTCGACGTAACGCACCGTGCCTCCGGGCGCCCCCTCCTCGCCCATCACGTGCCAGGGCTCCAGCGCGCCGGTCAGCGACAGTTCGACACCGGCCAGCGCACGCTCGCCGATGCGCGGAAAGCGGAACGCGAAGTGGGGTGCGAACCACGCGGCGTCGAATTCGAAGCCGGCGCGGCGCAGGTCGGTGACGACGTCGTCGAAGTCCATCCGGTTGAAGGTCGGCAGCAGGAAGCGGTCGTGCACGCCGGTGGCCCAGCGCGTCAACCGTGTCGCGTTGCCGCCGCGGTAAGGCGCGCGCCAGAACCAGGCAACCAGCGCGCGCATCAGCAGCTGCTGCGCCAGGCTCATGCGCGCGTGGGGCGGCATCTCGAAAGCTCGAAGTTCGAGCAGCCCGAGGCGGCCCGTCGCGCCGTCGGGCGAGTACAGCTTGTCGATGCAGAACTCGGCGCGGTGCGTGTTGCCGGTGGCATCGATCAGCAGGTTGCGCAGAATGCGGTCGATCAGCCACGGCGGCACCGGCTTGCCCGGGCCCGTCTGGCGCTCGATCTCCTGCAGCGCGATCTCGACCTCGTAGACCTGGTCGTCGCGCGCCTCGTCGATGCGCGGGTGCTGGCTCGTGGGCCCGATGAACAGGCCCGAGAACAGGTACGACAGGCTCGGGTGGTTGTGCCAGTACGCGATCAGGCTGGCCAGCAGATCGGGCCGGCGCAGGAACGGGCTGTCCGCCGGCGTGGCGCCGCCGAGCACGAAGTGGTTGCCGCCGCCGGTGCCGGTGTGCCGCCCGTCGACCATGAACTTCTCGGTCGACAAGCGCGTCTGGCGCGCCGCCTCGTAGAGGAACTCCGTATGCTCGACGAGCTCGTTCCAGTCGTGCGCCGGGTGGATGTTGACCTCGATCACGCCTGGATCGGGCGTGACGGCCAGCGTCTTCAGGCGCGGGTCGCGTGGCGGCGGGTAGCCCTCGAGAACGATCTTCACTCGCAGCTGGGCCGCAGTCGCCTCGATCGCCGCGAGCAGCTCGAGGTAGTCCTCGAGCGCTGCAAGCGGCGGCATGAAGACATAGAGGACGCCGCTGCGTTCGCCCTTGACGTCCATCTCGGCCCTCGGGCCATTGGCCCGCGTCGGATCGCGCACTTCGACCACGAGGCCCGTGCGCACGACGCCGCTGGCACTGGCAAAGCGCTGTGGCACGGCTGGCGCCAGGCGTGAGCCCGCGTCGCCGCCGGCGCCAGTACCAACGCCGGCATCGCCGCCCGCGCCCTTCCCATCCGACGCCTCCGAGGCGCTCGAGTCGCCGGCGCCGAACTGCATGCGCAGCGCCGCGTGTGCCGGCAATGCATCGCGCGGCGCGAACGGATCCTGCTCGATCAGGTAGGGGTAATCGCCCTTGCTGACCCAGGGCAACGAGTCGAGCGGCAGGCGGTAGCCCATCGGCGAGTCGCCCGGCATCAGGTACAGCCGCTCGTCGCGAAGGAACCAGGGCCCCGTGACCCAGCGCGGACCGCCGACAGCTGCGCCTTCGTCGCGCGCGAGGGGCAGCAGATAGCCCACCACGTGCGACAGACCCTGACTGAAGACGCGACGCAGGCGCGCGCGCTCCATCTCGTCGTCCAGGCGCGAGTCGAGCGGATCGACGTTCACTGGCAGCCGGCGTTCGCGCCACAGGTAGTACCAGGTGTCCTCGTGTCCCGGCAGCACATGCTTCCCATCGATCCCCAGGCGAGCCGTAAGCGCCATGATGAATCGTCGTGCGTCCTCGCTCGTGCAGTGGTGGGCATCGCGCTCATCGGCGAACAGCATCGGATCGCTCCAGCAGGACTGGCCGTCGGCGCGCCAGGCCACGGTCAGTGCCCATCTCGGCAGCTGTTCGCCCGGGTACCACTTGCCCTGGCCGAAGTGCAGGAACCCGCCCCGGCCGTAGCGCTCGCGCAACCGCAATGTCAGGCCCTGGGCAAGGCCTCGTTTGGTGGGGCCAAGCGCATCGGTGTTCCATTCGGCGGCCTGGCGGTCGTCGACCGAAACGAAGGTCGGCTCGCCGCCCATCGTCAGACGCACATCGCCCGACCGCAGCTCGCCGTCGACCGCATGGCCGAGCGTGACGATGTCGTGCCACTGGTCGTCGGTGTAGGGCAGCGTGACACGCGGCGATTCGTGCACCCGCGTGACCTTCATCTCGTGCTCGAAGCGGACCTCGCTCTCGTCGACCACGCCCTCGACCGGGGCCGCGCTCGACGGCTCGGGCGTGCAGGCGAGCGGAATGTGGCCCTCGCCGGCAAGCAGCCCCGAGGTCGGGTCCAGGCCGATCCATCCCGCGCCCGGCAGGTAGACCTCGCACCAGGCATGCAGGTCGGTGAAGTCGCTGTCGGCGCCGCTCGGCCCGTCGAGCGCTTTGACGTCGGGCTTGAGCTGGATCAGGTAGCCGGACACGAAGCGCGCCGCCAGGCCCAGGTGGCGCAGCAGTTGTACCAGCAGCCACCCGCTGTCGCGGCAGGAGCCACTCGCGTTGGCGAGTGTCTGCTCGGGCGTCTGCACGCCCGGTTCCATGCGGATGAGGTAGCGGATCTCGCGCTGCAGCCGCTGGTTGAGGCCGACCAGGAAGTCGATCGTGCGCTGCGGCTTGCGGTCGATCGACGCGAGCAGCGCGGCAAAGCGCGGCGTGGCCGGCGCCTTGGCGAGGTAGGGCACGAGGTCGTGCGCGAGTCCGGGGTCGTAGGCGAACGGAAAGGTCTCGGCGTGAGGCTCGAGAAAGAAATCGAACGGGTTGTGCACCGCCATCTCGGCCACCAGATCGACAGTGACGGTGAACTCGGTGGTCCGCTGCGGAAATACGAGCCGCGCCAGGTGGTTGGCGAAGGGGTCCTGCTGCCAGTTGATGAAGTGTTCGGCCGGCTCGATGCGCAGCGAGTACGCGCGGATATCGGTGCGGCAATGCGGCGCTGGGCGCAGCCGCACGACCTGCGGCCCGAGTTGCACGCGCCGGTCGTAGCGGTAGCGTGTGACATGGTGGAGCGCGACGTGGATCGACAAGACGGGTTCTCCTCAAGGTCGGGCGGCGACACCCGCAAGTTCCGCACCATCGTCGCCGCCGGTCCGGTGATGCCAGTATCGCCGCGACGCGTCGCGCTCGCAGCGCGGAGGTTCGCCCGGCGCCCAAGTCCAGGCGCCGCAGCGGTCGCTGCGCACAAGCGCAACGCCACGCGCCACGTAACGCTGCGCCACCTCGGGCGCCGGGTGGCCGAAGCGGTTGCGGTAGCCGGCCTGCACGACGGCGAAGCGTGGTGCCACGGCGTCGATGAACGCGGGCGTCGACGAGGTCTTGCTGCCGTGGTGCGGCACGATCAGGACCTCGCTGCTCAGGGCGGCGCCCGGCGTGTGCACCAGCCGCGCCTCCTGCTCGGCCTCGAGGTCGCCGGTCAGCAGCAGTTGCCGCCCCTGCGCGTCGGTCACCGCGAGCGTACAGCTCAGGGTATTGGGCCTGGGCGCGGCGCGCACGTAATCCTCGCTCCAAGGGTGCAGGACGCGGAACTCGACGCCGTCCCAGCGCCAGGACTGCCCGGCCTCGCAGCGCTGGTGCGGCACTGCCGTGGCGCGCAGCGGGTGGTCCGGCTCGAGGGACGAGGAGATCGCGGCCACCGGCAGGCCCGCGATCAGCGCTGGCGCGCCGCCGACATGGTCGTTGTCGCGGTGACTGAGCATGAGCAGATCGACCCGCCCGACGCCCAGCGCGCGCAGCAGCGGCAGCAGCACGCGCGCTCCGGCGTCGCTTTCGCGCGAGAACTGCGCGCCCGCGTCATGCAGCAGAGCATGCCCACGTGTGCGCACGAGAATCGCGCTGCCCTGCCCCACGTCGGCCACCGTGACCTGCATCGCTCCCTCGGGGGGATGCCCGACCGCAGGCGCGAACAGCGGCAGGGCCAGCGGCAATGCAAGCGCGCGCAAACGCCATGGCAAGGGCATCACGAGCAGCGCCGCGCCCAGCAGCGCGCCCGCCTGCACCCCCCATGGTGCGACCGCCGCCGTCCACACCGCGCCGGGCAGCGCAGCCAGCAGCCCGAGCACCTGCGTCAAGCCTTGCAGGAGCACGGCACCGAGCTGCCACAACGGTGGCACGAGCACTCCGAGCAGCGACATGGGCGTGATCAGCAATGTGATCAGCGGTATGGCCAGCAGGTTGGCGACGAAACCAACCAGCGACACCTGCTGGAAGAACACGAGGGTCAGCGGCGCGAGTCCGAGCGTGGCGATGACTTGCGTGCGCACGCCGTGGCGCATCGATCGTGCAACAGCCCGCAGGCGGGTGGCGGATCCGGCGCCATGCTTTGCCGGTTCGGCGACCAGCAGCAAGCCGACCGCGACGAAGGACAGCCAGAAGCCCGGCTGCAGAAGCGCCCAGGGGTCGACCAGCGTCACGACCGCAGCAACCACGAGCAGCACCAGTGGCCAGGGCCAGCGCACGCCGAATTGCGCCAGCAGTGCGGCGGTGGCCAACATCCACACCGTGCGCTGGGCCGGCACGCCCCAGCCGGCGAGCAGCGCATACAGTGCCGCCGCTCCCAGTCCGCCCCAGCGTGCCGCCACCGGCGCCGGGCACCACAGTGTGGCGCGCTCGCTGCGACGCCATAGCGCCCCGACCATGGCTGCGGCGAGCCACGCGAACATCGTGATATGCAGGCCGCTGATGCTCACCAGATGCGCAATGCCGGTGGCCCGGAACAGGTCCCAGTCGCTGCGCTCAATCGCCGCCTGGTCTCCCACCGCCAGCGCTGCGAGCACGCCAGCAGCGCGCTCGTCCCGGACCTTCGCGTCGATCGCGTCACGCACGGCCTGGCGCCAGCGCTCCAGCGGCACGCCCGCGCGCTCGCCCATCAGTTCAGCGTCGCCACGGCGCTCGACGCGCACATAGCCAGCCGCGCCGAGCCCCTGCTCGAACATCCACAGCTCGAGATCGAAGCCATGCGGATTGAGCGTGCCGTGCGGCTGCTTGAGGCGCACGGCAAGACGCCAGCGCTGGCCCGCCGCGAGCTTGTCGTACGGCGCCAGCAACGCGGCCTCCTCCTGCCCGCCACGATACCAGCCCAGCGAGATGCGCGTGGGTATCGCCACCACCCCGCCTTGCATCGTGGTCGCGCGTTCGACATCGAACGTGAAACGCACACCGTCGGCCAGGCGTCGGGGCATCTGCGCCACGATACCGGTGACGACGAGGTCGCGCCCCTCGAGCGCGGGATCCAGCCTTTCGGCCAGCCGGGCCTGCGCACGCCAGCCGGCCGTGGCGAAAGCCAGGCCGAACAGTGCAAGCACGGTGACGAGCCTGGCCCAGCGAGACCCACGGCCGACGGTGGCCGCCAGCACGAGCGACGAGGCCGCCACCGCGGCGAACACCACATACCGTGACCAGGGCCACAGCCCGGTCTGTTGCAGCTGGGCCGCACCGCCGAGCAGCACGGCCAGCGCGGCAGCGCCGATCCACAGTACGCTGCCGCTCGCTTCGACCGCCCGCCCCATGGTACCCATCAGGGCCAGTGTAGGATCGGCGCGCTCCGACCGACCGTCCCACGGAACCGAACCCATGTCCGCCGTCGCCCAACGCCTCGCATCGCTCGGCATCTCGCTGCCGCCGCTGTCCGCTCCTGCGGCCGCCTATGTGCCCTTCGTGCGCACGGGCAGCCTCGTCTTCGTCTCCGGCCATATCGCCAGGCGCGATGGCAAGCCCTGGGTCGGCCAGCTCGGGCTGACCATGGGCACCGAGGAGGGTCAGGCTGCCGCCCGCGCGATCGCGGTCGACCTGATGGGCACGCTGCAGGCTGCTGTCGGGGATCTTGCGAAGGTGCGCCGCATCGTCAAGGTCATGAGCCTGGTCAACAGCACGCCGAGCTTCACCGAGCAGCACCTGGTGACCAACGGCTGTTCGCAGCTGCTCGTCGACGTGTTCGGCCCCGAGATCGGTGCCCACGCGCGCAGCGCGTTCGGCGTGGCGCAGATCCCGCTGGGCGCCTGCGTCGAGATCGAACTGATCGCCGAAGTCGCGTGAGCGCTCTGCCCTCGCGCCGCTGGTTGCTCGTAGCCATCGCGGTGGCCGCCCTTGGGTCGGTCGCCTTTGCCGTGACGACTCAGCATCTGTTCGACATGCAGCCGTGCCCCTGGTGCATCCTGCAGCGGTTGATCTACGTTTCCATCGCGCTGCTGGCGCTCATCGGTCTGGGCTGGTCGTCGGGCGTGGGCGGCCGTGCGGTGCCGTACCTGCTGCTGCTGCTCTGTGGGCTGGGCATTGCGACGGCGCTGTGGCAGCACTTCGTGGCCGCTGCCAGCGCGTCTTGCAATCTGACCCTTGCCGATCGCATCGTGAGCGCGACCGGCCTCGACAACCTGCTGCCCGAGATCTTTCAGCCGCGCGCGACCTGCGCGGATGCCGCGGTGGACCTGCTCGGCGTGCCGTTCGAGCTCTGGAGCGCGACGATGTTCGCCCTGCTCGCGACCACCAGTGTCGCGGTGATCGTCCGGTCGCGGCGCCTCAGCGCAGCGACGCGTTGAGGCGCTCGAGCGTCGCGCCGCCGGGGCACAGCACGTTCTCGTCGAGCCGGTTCAGCGGCACTGCCGAGGTGTTCAGCGCCCGGTGCAGATCGGCAGCACCCGGGTCCAGGTAGATCAGGCCCGTGGCCACCTCGCCCTCGTGCGCAAGCATCTGGACCAGGTTCATCGCACCAAGGCGGTTCGTCGGGTCGTGATCGGCGCGCAGCTTGCGCAGCCGCAGCACGCTGCCGTCGGGCTGCGTCAGGTCGATCGCCTCGCCCGGCGGCGGCGACGCCTCGACGGGCGCGGCCAGGTCGATGAAGTCGATGCGCGAGATCGCCTCGTTATGCGCGCGCACGTAGTCGTAGCTCTTGGTGCTGCCCTCGTGGTTGTTGAAGGCCACGCAGGGGCTGACGACGTCGATGAAGGCGGCACCCGCGTGGCGGATCGCGCCCTCGATCAAGGGGACCAGTTGCGCCTTGTCGCCGGAGAATCCGCGCGCCACGTAGGTGGCGCCCAGTTGCAGCGCCAGCGCCACCAGGTCGATCGGGTTGTCGTTGTTGACCGCGCCCTTCTTGCTCTTGCTACCACGGTCTGCGGTGGCGCTGAACTGGCCCTTGGTGAGGCCGTAGACCCCGTTGTTCTCGACGATGTAGACCATGCGCACGCCGCGCCGCATCGCGTGCGCGAACTGACCCAGACCGATCGAGGCACTGTCACCGTCGCCCGAGACACCAAGGTACAGCAGTTCGCGATTGGCCAGGTTGGCGCCGGTCAATACGCTGGGCATGCGGCCGTGAACGGTGTTGAAGCCGTGGCTGGCGCCGAGGAAGTAGTCGGGCGTCTTGCTGCTGCAGCCGATGCCCGAGAGCTTGGCCACGCGGTGCGGCTCGATGTCCATCTGCCAGCACGCCTGCACAATCGCCGCGCTGATGCTGTCGTGGCCACATCCGGCGCACAGCGTGCTGACCTTGCCCTCGTAGTCGCGTCGCGTATATCCGACGTGGTTCTTCTCCAGCGTCGGGTGGTGCATCCGCGGTTTGGCCAGGTACGTCATTTCACGGTTTCCCTTCGCTCACGCGGCGTGACGATCGAAGCGTGCACGTGCCTGGTGATCGCGGTGTTGATGAAGCGCGCCGTGATCGGCGTGCCGTCGTAGTGCAGGATCGGGACCAGCTTGAACGGATCGACGTCGAGCTCGTTCGTCAGCAGCGTGCGCATCTGCGCGTCCCGGTTTTGCTCGACCACGAACACCTCGTCGTGCGCGTCGATGAACGCCGAGACTTCGTCGGGAAACGGAAATGCGCGCAGGCGCATCGCGTCGAGCGGGATGCCGCCGGCATTGAGCAGGTCGAGCGCCTCGTCCATCGCCGGGCTCGTCGAGCCGAAGTAGACCGCGCCCAGGCGGGTCTTGCGCGTGGCCTTGTGGATCACCGGCGGCGGCACGAGCGAACGCGCGGTGTCGAACTTCTGCAGCAGGCGCTTGACGTTATAGACGTAGTCGGGACCGGCCTCGGAGTAGTTCGCATGCGGGTCACGCGTGGTGCCGCGCGTGAAATAGGCGCCCTTGTTCTCGTGCGTGGCCGGCAGCGTGCGCCAGGGAATGCCGTCGCCGTCGCCGTCCTTGTACCGAGCGAACTCGCGGCCCATCTCGAGCTCGGCCGCGCTCATGACCTTGCCGCGGTCATAGCGACGGTCGTCCTTCCATTCGAACGGCTCGCACAGTCGCTGGTTCATGCCGATGTCCAGGTCGCTCAGCACGAACACCGGCGTCTGAAGGCGATCCGCGAGGTCGAGCGCGAGCGCGGCGTGGTCGAAGCACTCCTTCGGGTCCTCGGGCAGCAGCAGCACATGCTTGGTGTCGCCATGCGAGGCGTAGGCGCATGAGACGAGGTCGGCCTGCTGCGTGCGCGTGGGCATGCCGGTGGACGGGCCGCCGCGCTGCACGTTGATGATCGTGACCGGTATCTCGGCAAAGTACGCAAGGCCGATGAACTCGGTCATCAGGCTCACGCCCGGGCCCGAGGTGGTGGTGAAGGCGCGTGCGCCGTTCCAGCCCGCGCCGGTGACCATGCCGATCGAGGAAATCTCGTCCTCGGCTTGCACGATCGCGTAGTTGGCGGCGCCGGTGCCCGGGTCGTGGCGCAGCTTCTTGCAATAGCTCTGGAAGGCCTCGGCCAGCGACGAACTGGGCGTGATCGGGTACCAGGCGCAGACCGTGGCGCCGCCATACACGCAGCCCAGCGCCGCAGCCGCGTTGCCGTCGACCAGAATGCGATGGCCGACGCGGTCGCGCCGCTGCACCTGCAGGCCCACCGGCTGGCCCCCGAGGTGCTCGCGCGCGAAGTCCAGGCCCAGGTGCAATGCCTGCACGTTGGAGGCGAGCAGTTTCTCCTTGCCCTTGTACTGCTCGGCGAACAGCTTCTCGATCACCGCGGCCTCGATGCCCATCAGCTGCGCCAGTGCACCGACGTACAGGATGTTCTTGAACAGCTGGCGCTGGCGTGGGTCGCTGTACGTGGCGTTGCAGATCGCCGTCAGCGGCATGCCGAGGTTCGTCAGGTCGCTACGGAAGGCGCTGTCGGGCAGCGGCTTGGTGCTGTCGTAGAACAGGTAGCCCCCGGACTCGACCTCGCGCACGTCGGCGTCCCAGGTCTGCGGGTTCATCGCCACCATCATGTCGATGCCACCGCGCCGGCCCAGCCAGCCGCGCTCGGACACGCGCACTTCGTACCAGGTCGGCAGGCCCTGGATGTTGCTCGGGAAGATGTTGCGCGGGCTGACCGGCACACCCATGCGCAGGATCGCCTTGGCAAACAGCTCGTTGGCCGAAGCCGAGCCCGAGCCGTTGACGTTGGCGAACTTGATGACGAAGTCGTTGACGGCTTCGAGGCGTCTCATCGTGCCCGCCCGGTCGCCCGAAGGGCATTGGCACCCCGTCGCGGGGCTGCGAACGAAGCAAGCTTGGGGGCTTTCATCTTGGGCTGGCCTCCATCACGACCCTCAGCGTTGCAGGCTTGTCGGGCGTCGCCGGCCCGGCATGCGCCATCTCGATCAGGAACTTCTGCATGTCCCAGGCGCCGGTGGGGCAGCGCTCGGCACACAGGCCGCAGTGCAGGCAGACGTCCTCGTCCTTGACCATCAGGCGCGCCGTTTTGAGCGGGCCGCTGACGTACAGCGGCTGCGTGGCATTGCGCGCCGGCGCCTTCAGCCGCGTGCGCAGGTCGGCCTCGTCGCCGGGCGCGGCGAAGGTGATGCAGTCCATCGGACAGATGTCGACGCAGGCATCGCACTCGATGCACAGCTTGTCGGTGAACACCGTCTGCACGTCGCAGTTCAGACAGCGCTGGGTCTCCTTGTAGGCGGTCACGGCGTCGAAGCCGAGCTCGGCCTCGATCCGGATGCTCTTGAGCGCCTCCTCGGCCTTCTTCCAGCGCGTCTTGAAGCGCAGGTCGGCGCTGATCGCGTTGTCGTAGCTCCACTCGTGGATGCCCATCTTCTGCGACAGCACGTTGACGTGCGGTGGTGGCCGCTCTTGCGGATCCTCCCCGCGCAGCAGCCGGTCGATCGACACCGCCACCTCATGGCCATGCGCGACCGCAGTGATGATGTTCTTCGGCCCGAAAGCCGCGTCGCCGCCGAAGAACACACGCTCGTGCGTCGAGCGCAGCGTCCTCTCGTCGAGCTTGGGCAGGCCCTTGTCGTTGAACTCGATGCCGATGTCGCGCTCGATCCAGGGGAACGCATTCTCCTGCCCGATCGCCACCAACACCTCGTCACACTCGTAGAAGGCGTCCGGCGCACCGGTCGGCTTCAGCGTGCGCCGCCCCTTGGCATCGTAGACGCTCTCGACAATTTCGAAACGCATGCCGCTCAGGCGGCCGCTCGCGTCGCGCACGACTTCCTTGGGCACATGGCAGGGCAGGATCGGGATGCCCTCGTGCATCGCGTCCTCTTTCTCCCAAGGTGACGCCTTCATGTCCTCGAAGGTCGAACGCACGATCACCTTGACGTCGTCGGCGCCCAGGCGCCGCGCTGACCGGCAGCAGTCCATCGCGGTGTTTCCGCCGCCAAGCACGATGACGCGCCGGCCGACCTTCGTCACATGGCCGAAGTACACCGAGGCGAGCCAGTCCAGGCCGAGGCGTATCTGCGCCGCCGACTCGCGGCGGCCGGGCACATCGAGATCGCGTCCGCGTGGCGCGCCGCTGCCCACGAACACGGCGTCCCAACCGCCACCGGTCTTGTCGTCGAGCAGCGCCTTCATCGACTCGATGCGGCAGTTGGCGACGAAGACGACGTTGTCGCGCACGATGTAGCCCACCTCCTCGTCGATGACGCTCTCGGGCAGCCGGAAGCGCGGTACCTGCGTGCGCATGAACCCGCCGGCCTTGGGATCGGCGTCGAACACCGTGACCTCGTAGCCGAGTGGCGCGAGGTCGCGCGCCACCGTGAGCGACGACGGTCCGGCGCCGATGCAGGCGACGCGCTTGCCGTTCTTCGGCCGGGCTTGCGGCAATCGCGCGCTGATGTCCTCCTTGTGGTCGGCCGCGACGCGCTTCAAGCGGCAGATGGCCACCGGCTCGGGCCGATACTCGCCCCGCAACACCGCAGCCGGCGCCTCGAGGACCATTCGCTCGGCGTGGTTCGGGTCTTCAGTGGGGGCATTGCCCACCTCGACGCGGCCGCGGCGACACGCCGGTTCGCACGGCCGATCGCAGGTACGCCCGAGGATACCGGGGAACACGTTCGACACCCAGTTGACCATGTAGGCGTCGCCATAGCGGCCCTGAGCGATCAGCCGGATGTACTCCGGCACTGGGGTATGAGCAGGGCATGCCCATTGGCAGTCGACGACCTGATGGAAATACGCTCCGAGTTCGGGGCGATCCGATTGGGTGGACTGCATCAAGGTCGCCGTCTCCGCGCGAGCGCTGACAGGTCTCGCCTGGGGCGCAGTCTATGCCCCCCGCAGCGGTGGACCAAGCGGGCAAGTCACTAGCTGTATCGGGGGATTGGCAAAGTACCCATGAGCCGAAAGCTGGGCCCTGGCCAAATTGCGCTTCACACAGCTTTACGCCGCCTTCACGCCGCACCGTCTTCATGGCGGGCAGCGCTGGCGTTGATGGAGCACGGCCCGCCCATCCACGGGTCGCTTGGAGACTGACAGTGAGCAACAGCAAGTACGTGGTCCCTGCCGCCTTGGTCATGCTCTGTGCGATGGGCGCCGGTGCCGCACAGGCGCGCGACGTCGAT
>JAOUIM010000379.1 GCA_029884035.1 Aquincola sp.
GGGCGACGGGTCGATCACGTCGATCCAGGCTGTGTACGTACCGGCCGACGACCTGACCGACCCGTCGCCCGCGACCACCTTTGCGCACTTGGACGCCACCGTGGTGCTCTCGCGCGACATCGCGGCGCTGGGCATCTATCCCGCGGTGGATCCGCTGGACAGCACGAGCCGCCAGGTCGACCCTAACGTCGTGGGCGAGGAGCACTACAGCACCACGCGTGCGGTGCAGGCCACGCTGCAGCGCTACAAGGAACTGCGCGACATCATTGCGATCCTGGGCATGGACGAGTTGAGCCCCGAGGACAAGCTGGCGGTGGCGCGCGCACGCAAGATCCAGCGTTTCCTGTCGCAGCCCTTCCACGTCGCCGAGGTGTTCACCGGCAGCCCGGGCGTGTACGTGCCTCTGAAGGAAACCATCCGTGGATTCAAGATGATCGTCAACGGCGAGTGCGACCACCTGCCCGAGCAGGCGTTCTACATGACCGGCACGATCGACCAGGCGTTCGAGAAGGCGAAGAAGATCCAGTAAGGAGTCACGATGGCCAACACCATCCACGTTGACGTCGTCTCTGCCGAAGAAAACATCTTCTCCGGCGAAGCCAAGTTCGTTGCGCTGCCGGGTGAAGCCGGCGAGCTCGGCATCCTGCCGCGCCACACGCCGCTGATCACGCGCATCAAGCCGGGCGCGGTGCGGATCGAGCGCGCCGACAACGGCGAGGAGGAATTCGTCTTCGTCGCCGGCGGCATCCTCGAGGTGCAGCCACACACCGTGACCGTGCTCGCCGACACCGCGATCCGCGGCCATGATCTCGACGAGGCCAAGGCTCTCGAGGCCAAGAAGCGCGCGGAGGAGGCGATGAAGAACGCCAAGAGCGACATCGACTTCGCCGCTGCACAGGGCGAGTTCGCGGCCATGGCCGCACAGATCGCGGCCATCCAGAAGCTGCGCAAGAAGTAGCGCCTTTTCGATCCCGCATGCAGGCCCCGCGGCGCGTGAGTGCCGCGGGGCCTGCGGCATTTCGGGGCATGGCACCATCGGCGCGCCATGCCCGCCACCCGCTTGTCCATCGTGATGCCCGTGCTCGATGAGGCCCAGCGCATCGGTGCCGCTTTGGCGGCATTGGTGCCGCTGCGCGCCGAGGGAGTCGAGCTGATCGTCGTCGACGGCGGTAGCCGCGATGGCACGGCGGCGCGCTGCGAAGGGGTGGCCGACCGGGTGCTCGTCTCGCCGCGGAGTCGCGCAGGCCAGCAGAACGCCGGTGCGGCAGCCGCCCGCGGCGACGCGCTACTGTTCCTGCATGCCGACACGACGCTGCCGGCCGACGCGCCTGCACTTGTTGCGCGTGCGCTCGCGCGAGACTACTGGGGCCGTTTCGACGTGCGCATCGAGGGCCGTTCACGCTGGCTGCCCATGGTTGCCACGCTCATGAACATACGCTCTCGCGTCACGGGCATCGCCACCGGCGATCAGGCGATCTTCGTGCGGCGCGACGTCTTCGAGGCCGTGCACGGCTTCCCCGACCAGCCGCTGATGGAGGACATCGAGATCTCCAAGCGCCTGCGCCGCCATGCCGGTGCACCGTCTTGCCTGCGAGCCAAGGTCACCACCTCGGGTCGCCGCTGGGACGAACGCGGCGCCTGGCACACGATCGTGCTGATGTGGCGCCTGCGCTGGCTCTACTGGCGCGGCGTCAGTGCGGAACACCTGGCCGAGGCCTACCGCTGATGGGCCCGACGACGCAAGTGATCGTGATGGCCAAGGCGCCGGTGCCGGGGCTGGCAAAGACGCGCCTGATCCCTGCGCTCGGCGCCGAGGGTGCAGCGCGGCTTGCCGCCCGGCTGCTCGACCACGCACTGGCGCAGGCGCGCGCTGCGACACCGGGCGACGTGATCCTCGCCTGCGCCCCGGATGTCACGCATGCCGCATTCACCGAGCACGCGCGGCAGGGCGGCGTGACGCTCGTGCCGCAAGGCCACGGCGACCTCGGCGCCCGCATGCACCGCCAGTTCATGAACGCCTTCGACCAGGGCGCACGGCGCGTGATCCTCGTCGGCACCGACGTGCCCGCCCTCGATGCGGCGCTGCTGCGGCAGGCGGATGCGGCGCTCGCCGCGGCCGACGCCGTCTTTGTCCCCGCGGCCGATGGCGGCTACGCGCTCGTCGGCCTGCGCCGCCCGGCGCCGGCGATCTTCGAAGCCGTTCCCTGGAGCACGCCCGCGGTCATGGCCGCGACGCGTGACAGACTGGCACTGGCCGGACTGCAACATGTCGAACTGGCGCTGGTGCACGATATCGACGAGCCCGCCGACCTGGCCCATTTGCCGACCGGGTGGGTGTAAGCCTGACGCCGCCACCACGCCTAACGCCCATGCACGCCGCCATGCACGACGACGCCCCGCTGCAGGCTGCGCTGCGCCGCGCTCTTCGCGACGCCCGATCGGCGCTGGCCGACGCTCCGCTCGAGCCGCTTGGCGACAAAGGCCTCGCCCACCACCATGTTCGCATCGTCGGCGCTGGGCTGCTCGCTCGCCTGCCCAAGCAAAGCCAGATGGGGCTGGATGCCGGTGCCAACCTGGCCTACGAGCGGGCGTGCTACCAGCGCGCCGCCGCCAGCGGCCACGTGCCGCGAGTCGAGGGCGTGCTGCCGGTCAGTGCGGCGCTGCCACGCGGGGGCCTGCTGATCGAGGAGATTGTCGGACGCCCCGCGCGGCTGCCCGACGATCTGGTCGCGATCGCGGCGGCGTTCGCTGCGATCCACTCGTTACCCTTGCCCGAACCCACCCTGCGTGCCCCGCTGATCGACGCCGCCGATCCGCTGGCGGCGCTGCGGGTCGAGATCGACGTGCAGGCTGTCCATCTCGAGGCGGCCGCGCTGACCGCCGGAGCACGCGCACTGGTGGATCGGGTGCGCGCGCAGTTCGTGCGCGACGGCGAGCGCGCCGCCCGCCCACCGCGGCGCCTGATCGCTTTCGACGGCCATCCGGGCAACTTCATCGTGCGTGACGACGGTCGTGCCGTGTTGGTGGACCTGGAGAAGGCGCGCTACAGCCATCCGCCACTCGACCTTGCGCACGCCACGCTCTACACCTCGACGACCTGGGACGTCGACACCTACGCCGAGTTGACCGTGTCGCAGGTCCAAGGCTTCTACGACGCGTGGCAGCAGCGCTGCGACGTTGGTGCCGAGTCGCGGCCGTGGTTCGTGCCACTGCGCGCCGCGATGTGGCTGTGGTCCGTGACCTGGTGCGCGAAGTGGCGCGTGCTCTCGCCGCGCGAGGCGCACGCCAGCGCCGACGGCGAGGACTGGTCGCGCGAGCACAGCAGCGAGGCGCTGATCGCCCATGTGCGCGACCGCGTCGACGATTACCTGTCGCGCTCCAGCATCGAGCGCGTTGCGCACGAACTGGAACGACTGCGCGCGGCTTTCGGGGACTAGGAAGGGGCCGCGCTCGCCGCAGGTGCGCGCGCCAGCGTCTCGAAGAAGTCGCGGAAGATCGCGTCGCGCGCCACCGCATGGGCCTCGCGAATCGGCGGCGCGCCTTCGGCTTGCGCGCGTGCCACCCAGCGCCGATCGGCGCGCAACGCGGGCGTCGGTACCAGCTCGCTCGGCACCCAGTCGGAGTTCAACAGCCACGCGATGTTGATCAGGTCCCAGATGACCCACGAGAAGCCAGGGGTGCGCACGTCGTCGATGCCGGCCAGATCGGCAAGCGGGTTGTGCGTGAACAGATGGTGCAGGTAGGCACCGATGGCACCACAGGTCCGCACGTGTCGATCGATCTCGGGCAGCGACAGCCGCAGTTGCGCGCCGACGTGGAAG
>JAOUIM010000380.1 GCA_029884035.1 Aquincola sp.
GCGCGCGTGTGCGGCGTCCTTGCCGAGGTGCACGGCCATGCGCTGCGGCAGCCGCGGCGACACCAGCGGGAACACCAGGATGGTCTCGAGCGAGTGTTCCTTGGCGGCGACCAGTGGGTGTCCCTGACGCACGAAGAAGAACATGCGGTGTTCGGCCACGGGTTCGATGGCGAGACGCGTGGGATGCCGCTCGGCGCCCGCCGTGTCCCCGACGGCGAACTCGAGCTTGCCTGCCAGCACCTCGCGTGCGAGATGCTCGAAATCGCTGGTCTCGGCGTGCACGCGCAGCCGCGAGTTGGCCGACGCCATGCGACCCAGTGCCGCGCCCAACGGCAAGCCCGCGGCGAACATGTCGGTGCCGAAATGCAGTTCGGGCGCCTGCAGGCCGGCGAGTTCCTCGAGGTCGCGCGTGAGGTCGCGCGCCTGCGTGAAGATGCGGGCAGCGTGGTCGATGACCAGGCGACCTGCCTCGCCGGGCCTGAGCGCTCGCGTTGCGGTGTCGACGAGTCGGGTGCTGATGCCGGACGAATCGAGTGCAAGCAGGCGTTTGGTGAGGGCTTCCGGGTCCAGGCCCAGTGACTTTGCGGCTCGAGCGATGTCCGCGGCCGGCACGAGTGCGATGAGGTCCATCAGGCCAGGTGTTTTCGCCATGGAAGCGAAGCTAACAGAGGTCGGTCGTGCTGCCCAGACGGGCTTGTTGGAGGGCATGGACGAAGTCCGGGGCGGCGGCATGCCGCCGGGGCGTATCATCGAATGTCATACAGGAAGAGCACGAGGGGGTCGTGGTGACGGCAGCATCGAAGACGACGGGTGCCCGGTGCATGTTGATCACGGGGGCGTCCTCCGGCATAGGCGAGGCCCTGGCCCTCGAGTTTGCGAGGCGGGGATACGGCCTCGCCATTGCGGCACGCCGCCTCGATCGCCTCGAAGCGCTGGCGCCGCGGCTGCTCGCGGCCGGTGCCGCGCAAGTCGCGACGATCGCGCTCGACGTCGCCGACACCGCTGCGATCGAGCCCGCTGTCCAGCGAGCCGCCGCCCAGCTCGGCCGGCTCGATGTGATCGTGGCCAACGCCGGCGTTGGTCCCCTGACGCCCACCGGCAGGGGCAAGCTGCCCCTGATGCGCGACACGATCAACATCAATCTCGTCGGCGCGATCGCGACGATCGAAGCCGCGCTGCCGATCTTTCGTGCGCAGGGGTCCGGCCACGTCGTTGGCGTGACATCGGTCGCGGGTTCCAAGGGTCTGCCCGGATTCGGCGCCTACAGCGCGAGCAAGGCGGGCCTGCACCGTTACCTGCAGTCCCTGCGTGCCGAACTCCGCGGGACGCCCGTGGTGGTCACCGAACTGGCGCCGGGCTTCATCGACACCGACATCAATCGCAACAAGGGCGCGCGGCCGTTCCTGATCGACGTGGAGCAGGGTGCCGCGATCATGGCGCGCATGATCGAGCGCCGGGTGGGCAAGCGCTGGGTGCCGGTGCTGCCGTGGACGATCATCGCCCAACTGCTGAAGATCCTGCCTGCTGCGGTGCTGGCGCCGCGGCAGAAGCGAAGCTGACCGAGGACACCATCATGGACTTCGAACATTCCCCGCGCGTCAAGGAACTGCAGGCGCGCCTGGCCACGTTCATGGACGAGCACGTCTATCCGAACGAGGGGCGTTTTTTTGCCGAAGTCGAGGCGAACAAGGCGCAGGGCAATGGCTGGGTGCCGACGCGCGTAATGGAAGAGATGAAAGACAAGGCGCGCGCCGCAGGCTTGTGGAACCTGTGGCTGCCGCAATCCGAGCACGGCGCCGGACTCACGAACCTGGAGTACGCGCCGCTCGCCGAGATCACCGGCCGTTCGCACATCGCGCCCGAAGCGCTCAATTGCTCGGCACCGGACACCGGCAATATGGAAGTGCTGGTGCGCTACGGTAACGACGAGCAGAAGGAGCGCTGGCTCAAGCCGCTGCTCGCTGGCGAGATTCGCTCCGGCTTTGCGATGACCGAGCCGGCCGTGGCGTCGTCGGATGCGACCAACATCTCGGCCAGCATCGTGCGTGACGGCGATCACTACGTGATCAATGGCCGCAAGTGGTGGACCTCGGGCGCCTCGGACCCGCGCTGCAAGGTGCTCATTTTCATGGGCAAGACCGACCCTTCGAACACCAACGTGCACCGGCAGCAGTCGATGATCCTGGTGCCGATGGACACGCCCGGAGTGCGGGTGGTGCGCCCGGTGCCGGTCTTCGGTTACCTCGACGAGCCGCACGGCCACCCGGAAGTGGACTTCGAGAACGTGCGCGTCCCCGTCTCGAACCTGTTGCTCGGCGAGGGCCGCGGCTTCGAGATCGCGCAGGGTCGCCTCGGCCCGGGCCGCATCCACCACTGCATGCGCATCATCGGCGCGACCGAGCGTGCGCTCGAGGCGATGTGCCGCCGGTCACTGCGGCGCACCGCGTTCCACAAGCAGCTGGCGGAGCAGGGCGTCTGGCGCGAGCGCATCGCAGACGCGCGCATGAAGCTCGACCAGGCACGGTTGCTGACGCTGCACGCCGCGTGGAAGATGGACGTTGCAGGCAACAAGGCCGCGCAGAAGGAAATCGCGATGATCAAGGTGGTCGCGCCGAACGTCGCGTGCGAGATCATCGACCAGGCGATCCAGCTCTTCGGCGGCGCGGGCGTCACTGACGACCACGGTCTCGGCTGGGCCTATGCAATGGCGCGCACGCTGCGCATCGCGGACGGCCCCGACGAGGTGCACCGCAACCACATCGCCAAGCTCGAACTGTCGCGCTACCTGGCGTCCTGAGGATCCCGCATGCAGATGAAGGACAAGATCGCGTTCGTCACCGGCGCGGGCCGTGGTATCGGGCGTGCGGCGTGCCGGGAAATGCTGGAGCGCGGCGCCGCGGGCGTGGTGATCGCCGACCTCGACGGCGCGCAGGCGCGGGCGGTGGCCGCCGGACTCGGCTGTCTGGGCCTGCAGTGCGACGTGTCGGACGAGTCCGCCGTGCAGGCGGCAGTGGCCGCAGCGATCGCGCACTACGGTCGCGTGGACGTGCTGCTGTCGAACGCGGGTTTCGGCTCTTCCGAACTCGATCTCGACGATGCCCTGGCCGAGCCCAACGATCTCTGGACCCGCATGTGGCAGGTGCACGTGATGTCGCACGTCTATGCCTCGCGCGCGGTGCTGCCCGGAATGCTCGAACGCGGTGAGGGCTACCTGGTGAACGTGGCGTCCGCTGCCGGGCTGCTGTGCCAGGTCGGCGACGCCGCCTACAGCGCGACCAAGCACGCGGCGGTCGGGCTCGCAGAATCCCTTGCCATCACCTACGGCGAGCGGGGCATCCGCGTGTCCGTCGTCTGTCCGCAGTACGTTGCCACGGCCATCACCGGTCTCGACGAGAAGCTGCCGGCCGACGCACCTGCCGGCCTGCTTTCGGTCGAACAGGCCGCCACGGCGATCGTGGACGGGCTCGAACGCGAGTCATTCCTGATCCTGACCCACCCCGAAGTCCTGACCTACTTCCAGCGCAAGGCGTCGGATTACGACCGCTGGGTCGGTGGCATGCGCCGTCTGCGGGAGGGATTGCGGAAGGGCGCAGGGTTCCTGAAAGTCCGCAGATGATAGACTCAGGCGAAATCAGGATCCGTGCCACCGGCAGCGGAAGGACGATGCGCTCATGAGGCAATTGCGCGGCGAAGACGCCCGGTTCGTGTACGGCGAATCCGGCCATGCCAATTCGAACATCACGCTCATCTCGATCTACGATCCGTCGACTGCCGGCGACGGTCGCGTCCATTTCAAGGGCCTGCTGAAGCACATCG
>JAOUIM010000381.1 GCA_029884035.1 Aquincola sp.
GCAGGTGTTTGCCGCCGCGCGGCGCTACAACGTGAACCTGCCCAAGGGCGAGTACGTGCTCAAGGCCGAGCCGAACACGCCGCTCGTGTCGTTCACCGCCACCTTCCCGGTGCGCAACGAATACGGGGCCATCAAGGCGTTCACCGCCGACGTGCTGACGACGCTGCCGCACGTGTCGATGGACGACCTGCGCCTGGCCCGCAACGACGCCGGTACCGGCGTGCTCGACGCCGTGATCCGGTTCACTTTCGTCTACCGGAGTCCATCATGACCGGACTGCCGAAAACCATGAGATGGCTGTTCGTGGGCTGCGCCGGGCTCGGCGCGTTCTATGCGAGCGCGCAGTTCTCGCGCACACAGCGCGTCGCGCAGGCCGAGGTCGTCCAGGCCGTGCTCCCGACGATCGCCGCCGCGCCCTCGGCCGCGGCCGTGCCACGCACGCCGGTCGCCGCGGCCAGTGCGGTCGTCGTCAACGCAGCGAGCGCTCCCGTGGCCGCCACCTCCGCGGCGGCCGTTGCCGATGCGGCAAGCGCCCCTGTAGCGGCCGCGTCGGCGGCGGTCGCTGCTGCGTCCGCGGCGAGCGCTGCGGCCCCTGCCACCAGAGGCGACGAGCCGCTGTCGCTGGCCGACCGCGCACGGTCGATCCCCAAGGCCACGGGCGACCTGTTCGCGCGTCTGAGCTGGCTGCCCCCGCCGCCACCTCCCCCGCCGCCGCCGCCGCCCGCGCCCCCGGCTCCGCCCGCGCCACCCGTGGCCCCGCCGCTGCCGTTCACCTTCGTCGGCATGGTCGAGCGCGGCACCGACAAGCCCGCGGCGTTCCTGGCCAAGGGCGAAGCGCTGCTCGTCGTGTCGGCCGGCGACACGCTCGACAACAGCACCTACCGCATCGACTCACTCAGTGCGAACGGCATTGTCATGACCCACCTGCCCACCAACATCAAGCAGACGCTCAGCGTTTCAGGGAGCACGAAGTGAAATCACCCCAACACCGGTGGGCCCGCCCGCGCCTGACCGCACTGGCGCTGGCGCTGCTGCTGGGCGGCTGCGCCGGCATGCAGGTCCACGACGAAGGCATGAAGCTGCTGGCCAACGGCCAGCGCGATGCCGCGATCGCCAAGTTGCGAGAGGCCAACCGCCTCGCGCCGACGAACTCGGAATACCGCATCGATCTGCTCAACGCGACCCAGTCGTACGGCCGCGAACTGGTCGAGAGCGCCGAGGACGCGCGGCGCTTGGGCAAGTCCGCCGAGGCGGCCGAGCTGTATGCCAAGGCCGTCAAGATCGATCCGTCCAACGAACGCGCACGCCGGGGCCAGCGGGGGCTCGAACTCGATGCGCGCAGCGCCGTGCTGCTCGCTGAATCCGAGCGGCTGCTGCGCGAGGGCAACGTCGCGGCCGCGCAGGAACGCGTGGACGCCGCGCTGGCCGACAACCCCTCGAACGCGGCGGCCAAGCGGCAGGCTGCGGCGATTTCCGAGCATGTCGAGAAGGCGCGCCAGGCGCGTGCGGCGCAAGCCGCCGCGCAGTCGATCATGAACAAGCCGGTGACGCTGCAGTTCCGCGACGCCAACCTGCGCATGGTCTTCGAGGCGCTGTCGCGCACCACGGGCCTGAACGTGATCCTCGACCGCGACGTGCGCGCCGACCTCAAGACCACGATCTTCGTCAAGGACGCGGCGGTCGAGGACACGGTCGACCTGATCCTGCTGCAGAACCAGCTCGAGAAGCGATCGCTCAACGCCAACACGCTGTTCATCTACCCGGCCACGGCGGCCAAGCAGAAGGAGTACCAGGACCTGCAGGTGCGCACCTTCCAGGTCACCAACATCGACGTCAAGTACCTGCAGACCCTGCTCAAGACCGTGCTGAAGGTCAAGGACATCTCGGTCGACGAGCGCAGCGGCACGTTGGTGATGCGCGACACCGCCGACGCCATCGCCGTGGCGTCCAAAGTCATCGCCGCGCACGACGTGCCCGAATCCGAGGTGATGCTCGAGGTCGAGGTGCTCGAGGTGTCGCATGACAGGCTGTCCAACCTCGGGATCGAGCCGCCGACCAAGTTCAGTATCTCGACGCCCACCAGCGCCAACACGATCGGTGCGCTCAAGGCGCTCACGCGCAACGACCTCATCGTGTCGCCGCTCGGGGTGGGCATCAATTTCAGGCTCGAGGACTCCGACGCCAACCTGCTCGCCAGCCCGCGGATCCGCGCGCGCAACAAGGAAAAGGCGCGCATCCTGATCGGCGACCGCGTGCCGATCATCACCAACACCGTCACGCCGACCAATACCGGAGGCGGCGTCGTCACCGGTTCGGTGCAGTACCAGGATGTCGGCCTCAAGCTCGAGTTCGAACCCCAGATCTATTCCGACCAGGAGGTGGGCATCCGCATCAGCCTGGAAGTCAGCAGCATCGTCAAGGAAATCGCTGGGCCCAACGGCTCTCTGGCCTACCAGATCGGCACGCGCAACGCACAGACTGTGGTACGCCTGCGCGATGGCGAAACGCAGATCCTGGGCGGCCTGATTTCCGCCGAGGACCGCAACGCATCCGCCCGCGTGCCGGGCGTGGGACATCTGCCCGTGGTCGGCCGGCTGTTCGGCAACAACAGCGGCACCGACAAGAAAACCGAGGTCGTGCTCTCGATCACGCCGCGGATCGTGCGTCCGCCGGCGGTCCTCGACGCGTCGGTGCGCTCCGTGTTCTCGGGTACGGAAGGCAGCGTGCGCGAGCGCGCCCTTCAACTCGACCCGGTGGGTTCCGCCAGTGGACAGGCCAGTGGACAGGCCAGTGGCGGCGTCGCACCGCCTGTCGCGGGCGCAAGGCCGGTCGTGCCGCGCTTGCCCACCCGCACTTCCGTGGGCACGGTCGGCACGCCGGCTTCACGTCCGGAGCCTGCGCCGGCTGCGCGGGCTGCTGCGGCGCCGGCTGCGCCGACCGGGGAGGCTGCCCCCGAAGCGCCAGCGGCCCAACCGCCGGCCGAAGAACCCAAGGCGCCGCAGTGAAGAAGTTCCCGCGCGCATCGCGCCAGGTCGGCTTCACGCTGATCGAGCTGGTGATCACGCTGGCCATCGTGGGTATGCTCGCGCTCGTCGCGCTGCCGCTGTACGAGGTGACGAGCACACGGTTCAAGGAGACCGAACTGCGCCAGGCCCTGCGTACGATCCGCGCCGGGCTGGACGCGTACAAGGCCGCCGCCGACGGCGGCGTCCTGCCGAAAGCCGCCGGCGAATCGGGATATCCGCCGTCGCTCGAAGTCTTGACGCAACCTCTGGAGATCGCCGGCAAGCGCAGCGGCGTGACGAACGCCGAGGAGGCGCCACAGCGCATCGTCATCCTGCGTCAGCTCCCGCGAGACCCCTTCTTCCCCGACCCCCGCGTCCCCGCCGCGCAGACCTGGGCGACGCGTGCCTATGCGACGACGTTCGACGATCCCCAGCCCGGCGCCGATGTGTTCGATGTTTCTTCGATGTCCTCGAAGCTCGCCCTCGACGGCACGGCCTACAACACCTGGTGAGTCCCGTGTGATGCGCCTGTCCCTGCAATCCGTCGCTTCGAGCAACCAGGCGCTGCGGCGCGGCTTCACGCTGATCGAGATGCTGGTCGTGATGACGCTGATCGCCCTGCTGCTGACGCTGGCGGTACCGCGCTACTTCTCGACCATCGACAACGGGCGGCTGAACGTGCAGCAGCAGAACGTCGCGTCACTGCGTGACGCCATCGACAAGTACTTCGGCGATCAGGGTAAGTATCCGGATTCCCTCGACGACCTCGTTGCCAAGCGGTACCTGCGCCAGGTGCCG
>JAOUIM010000033.1 GCA_029884035.1 Aquincola sp.
CCCGATGGACCTGTGGCGCAAGATGGGCGAAGTCGGTGTGCTCGGCATCACCGTGCCCGAGGCCTACGGCGGCGCCGACATGGGCTACCTCGCGCACATGATCGCGATGGAGGAGATCAGCCGCGCGTCCGCCTCGGTCGGCCTTTCCTACGGCGCGCACAGCAACCTGTGCGTCAACCAGATCAAGCGCAACGGCAGCGAGGCGCAGAAGCAGAAGTACCTGCCCAAGCTGATTTCCGGCGAGCATGTCGGCGCACTGGCGATGAGCGAGCCCGGCGCCGGCAGCGACGTGATCTCCATGAAGCTCAAGGCCGAGGACAAGGGCGGCTACTACGTGCTCAACGGCACGAAGATGTGGATCACCAACGGCCCCGACGCCGACACGATGGTGGTCTACGGCAAGACCGAGCCCGAACTCGGCGCGCGCGGCGTCACCGCCTTCATCGTCGAGAAGGGCATGAAGGGTTTCTCCGCGGCGCAGAAGCTCGACAAGCTGGGCATGCGCGGCTCGCACACCGGCGAGATGGTGTTCGTCGACGTCGAGGTGCCGGCCGCCAACATCCTCGGCAACCTCAACGGCGGTGCGAAGGTGCTGATGAGCGGCCTGGACTACGAGCGCGCGGTGCTCGCGGCCGGACCGATCGGCCTCATGCAGGCGGTGATGGACAACGTGGTGCCCTACATCCACGACCGCAAGCAATTCGGCCAGAGCATCGGCGAGTTCCAGCTCATCCAGGGCAAGGTGGCGGACATGTACACCGTGCTGCAGGCCGCGCGCAGCTTCTGCTACACGATCGGCAAGAACCTCGACAAGCTGGGCGCCGAGCACGTGCGCCAGGTGCGCAAGGACTGCGCGAGCGTGATCCTGTGGTGCGCCGAGCGCGCCACCTGGATGGCCGGCGAAGGCATCCAGATCTTCGGCGGCAACGGCTACATCAACGAGTACCCGCTGGGCCGCCTGTGGCGCGATGCCAAGCTCTACGAGATCGGCGCGGGCACCAGCGAGATCCGCCGCATGCTGATCGGCCGCGAGCTGTTTGCCGAGACGATGTGAGGGCCCGCCCTTGAGCGCCGAGCCGCACGACCTGCTGGAGAACAACCGCCGCTGGGCCGAGGCGACGCGGGCACGCGAACCGGGTTTCTTCACGCGTCTCGCGCAGCAGCAGAGCCCGCGCTACATGTGGATCGGCTGCGCCGACAGCCGCGTGCCGGCCAACGAGATCACCGGGCTTGACCCGGGCGAGGTGTTCGTGCACCGCAACGTGGCCAACGTCGTCGTGCACTCGGACCTCAACGCACTGTCGACGATCCAGTTCGCGGTCGAGCATCTGAAGGTCCGGCACATCATCGTCGTCGGCCACTATGGTTGCGCCGGCGTGCGCGCGGCGATGCGCGGCCTGCGCGTCGGCCTGGCCGACAACTGGCTGCGCCACGTGCAGGACGTGCGGCTGCGGCATCGCAAGCGGCTCGAGCACCTGAGCCCGGAGCAGCAGGAGAACGTGCTGTGCGAGATGAACGTGATCGAGCAGGTCGGCAACGTCGCGCTGTCCACCGTGATCCAGGACGCGTGGGCGCGCGGCCAGTCGGTGGCGATCCACGGCTGGGTCTACGGCCTGAAGGACGGCTTGCTCAAGGACCTCGAGTGCACGATGGACCGGCCCGAGACGGTGGTTCAGGTGTTCGGCACGGCGATCAAGCGCTATCCGCGCGCGGCCGGCTCCGATGACCACCCCGAGACGGGATTCGACTGATGGCGGCGCTGCACCTGGACACGCCACTGCTGCGCGCACCACCCGAGCTGTTCGGGCCCGGGCGCAACGTGTGGCTGAAGATGGACGCGCTGCAACCCAGCGGCAGCTTCAAGATGCGCGGCGTGTGCCACCTGGTGCAGCGTCGCGTGGCCGAGGGCGCGCAGGCGGTGGTCTGCGCCTCGGGCGGCAACGCCGGCCTGGCCGCGACGATGGCGGCGCGCGCGTGCGGTGTGCCGGTGACGATCGTGGTGCCGCAGAGCACGGTGGCGTCGGTGCGCGAGGCGATCACCGCGCGCGGCGCGACGCTGATCGTGCACGGCACCTTCTGGGACGAGTCGCACGCGTTCGCGACGACGCTGGCACGCGAACAGGGCGCCGTCTACGTGCACCCCTTCGACGACCCGCTGCTGTGGGACGGCCACGCCACGCTGATCGACGAGGTGGTGCGCGCCGGCGTGGACTTCGACGCCGTCGTCACCTGCGTCGGTGGCGGCGGGCTGGTGGCCGGCATCGTCGAAGGCCTGCGCCGCAACGGCCGCGCCGACGTGCCGGTGATCGCGGTCGAGACCGAAGGCGCGGCCTCGTTCGCTGCCGCGCTGGCCGCCGGCGAGTGCGTCACGCTGCCGGCCATCACGTCGATCGCCAGCTCGCTCGGCGCGCGGCGCGTGACGCCCCGCCTGCTGGCCCTTGCGCGCGAGCACGAGATCGTGAGCGTGGTCGTCAGCGACGCGCAGGCGGTGGCCGCCTGCAGCCGCTTCGCCGACGCGATGCGCGTGCTGGTCGAGCCGGCCTGCGGCGCGTCGCTCGCGGCGCTCGATGCACAGCCGGGCCTGTTCGAGCGCTTCCGCTCGCCGCTCGTCGAAGTCTGCGGCGGCATGGGCGTCACGCTGTCCAAGCTGGCGGCCTGGAGAACTCAGTTTGGCCTCGACTGATGCCTTGCCCACGATCGAACTCGGCCTGCCCGGCTGGTGCCTGCGCGCATGGCGTGCCAGTGACGCGCCGTCGCTGGCACGGCACGCGGACAACGTCAACGTCTGGCGCTGGATGAGCGACAGCTTTCCCCACCCCTACACGCTGCCGATCGCTGAACATTGGGTGACGCGCGGCCACATCGACTTCGGCGGCGAGAACTGGGCGATCGCGTGCGACGACGAAGCCGTCGGCGGCTGCGGCATCCATCCGGGCGCGGGTCAGTTCCGCTGCAACGCCGAGGTCGGCTGGTGGCTGGCCGAGTCGCATTGGGGCCGCGGCATCGGCACGCGCGTGGCCGCGCTGCTCGCGGCTCGGGCGTTCGCGGATCCGCAGATCACGCGCGTGTTCGCCCCGGTGCACGCCGGCAATCTGCGGTCGATGCGCGTGGCCGAGGCCAGCGGCTTCGTGCTCGAAGGCGTGCAGCCCAAGAGCGCGATCAAGGATGGCCGCGTCGTCGACCGCTGGATCTGGGCCACCTACCGATCATGAAGACCGACGCCGCGATGTTCCCCCGTCTCACCGACCCGCGCGCCGCGGAGATCGCCCAGGCGATGCTCGAGGGCTTCAACCGGCACTACCGGCTGTTCCGCGAGACCAGCCGCGCCGCGAAGGCGCGGTTCGAGGCGGCCGACTGGCACGGCCAGCAGCGCGCGCAGCGCGAGCGCATCGAGTACTACGACATGCGCGTGGTCGAGGCGGCCGAGCGGCTGACTCGCGATTTCGACGCGGCGCACCTGCCGGCGGAGGTGTGGCAGCAGATGAAGCTGCACTACATCGGCCTGCTCATCAACCACCACCAGCCCGAGCTGGCCGAGACCTTCTTCAACTCGGTCTCGACGCGGCTGCTGCACCGCAGCTACTTCCGCAACGACTTCCTCTTCGTGCGGCCGGCGGTCTCGACCGAGTACATCGAGAACGACGAACCGGCGGCCACGCCGACCTACCGCGCCTACTACCCGACGCGCGAAACGCTGCGCGCGACGATCGAGCGCATCGTCAACAACTTCCAGCTGGCGTGCCCCTTCGAGGACCTGCCGCGCGACGTCGACAGCGTGCACGCCGCCCTGCTGCGCGAGCTGGGCGACTTCCGGCTGCGCACCAACTTCCAGATCCAGGTGCTGTCGTCGCTGTTCTATCGCAACAAGGGCGCCTACCTGGTCGGCAAGATCATCAACGGCTTCGTCGAGACGCCGTTTGCGCTGCCGATCATCCACGGCGAGCCGCCGCCGGGCCGCCCCATGGCGGCTCACCCCCCCTCGGGGGGTGGCGCCGAAGGCGCGTCGGGGCCGACAAGTACCGGCCCTCTGGTGATCGACACCGCGCTGTTCGGCGAGGACGACCTGCTGCTGGTCTTCTCGTTCGCGCGCGCCTACTTCATGGTCGACATGGAGGTCCCCAGCGCCTACGTCACCTTCCTGCGCTCGCTGATGCCCAGGAAGCCCCGTTCGGAGCTGTACAACGCGCTGGGCCTGCAGAAGCAGGGCAAGAACATCTTCTACCGCGACTTCCTCTACCACCTGCGCCACAGCAGCGACAGCTTCCGCATCGCGCCGGGCATCAAGGGCATGGTGATGCTGGTGTTCGACCTGCCCAGCTACCCCTACGTGTTCAAGGTCATCAAGGACTTCTACCCGCCACCCAAGGACACGTCGCGCGAGCAGGTCATGGGCAAGTACCTGCTCGTCAAGACGCACGACCGCGTCGGCCGCATGGCCGACACGCTCGAGTACACCAACGTGGCGTTCCCTCGCGCGCGCTTCGAACCCGAGCTCGTCGAGGAGCTCAAGACCTACTGCGCCAGCGTGGTCGAGGACGACGGCGACATGCTCGTGATCAAGCACGTCTACATCGAGCGGCGCATGATCCCGCTGAACATCTTCCTGGCCGATGCCACGTCCGAGCAGGTCGAGCGCGCGGTGATCGAGTACGGCCACGCGATCAAGGACCTGGTGGCCGCCAACATCTTCCCGGGCGACATGCTGTGGAAGAACTTCGGCATCACGCGTCACGGCAAGGTCGTGTTCTACGACTACGACGAGATCGAGTACCTCACCGACTGCAACTTCCGCCGCGTGCCCGAGCCGCGCAACGAGGAGGAGGAGATGAGCGGCGAGATCTGGTACCACGTGGGCCCGAAGGACGTGTTCCCCGAGACCTTCGGTCCCTTCCTGCTCGGCGACCCGGGCATCCGCGAGGTGTTCATGAAGCACCACGCCGACCTGCTCGACGCGTCGTTCTGGCAGGGCCACAAGGAGCGCATCCTGGCAGGTCACGTGCACGATGTGTTCCCCTACGACGAGGCCAAGCGCTTCACGACGCACGCGGCTTGAGCCAGCGCAACGGTCGGACCGCGACGCAGGCGCCATGACGGGCTAGTCTCGGGGTGCGATGCCCGAGATGATGCATGCCGCCCCGCGCCCCTGGCACGCGTGCAGCGCGCCCGAGGCGCTGGATGCGCTGTCGGTCGACGCGCAAGCAGGTCTGAGCCACGCCGAGGCCGCGGCGCGGCGCGCCGCGCACGGGCCCAATGCACTGCCCGAGCCGCCGCCACGACCCGCGTGGCGGCGTTTCGCGCGCCAGTTCGCCAGCCCACTCATCTACCTGCTGTTCGTCGCCGCGCTGATCGCGCTGGCGCTCGGGCACTACGGCGACACCGCCGTGATCCTCGTCGTGGTCATCGTCAACGCACTGGTCGGCGCGTTCCAGGAAGGCCGGGCCGAGCGCTCGATGGCCGCGCTGCGGCGGCTGGCAGCGCTGCACGTGCGCGTGCTGCGCGAGGGCAGCGAGCAGGTGCTCGAAGCGCGCGACGTGGTGCCGGGCGACATCGTGCTGCTGGCCGCGGGCGATGCGGTGGCTGCCGATGCGCGCCTGATCGAGGAGGCCCGCCTGCAAGTCGCCGAGGCCGCGCTGACCGGCGAGTCCGTACCGGTGGCCAAGTCGGTCGCGCCGGTGGCCGAGGCCGCGACGCTCGGCGACCGGCGCAGCATGGTCTATGCGGGCACGCATGTCACAGCAGGGCGCGGCCGCGCGGCCGTGGTGGCCACCGGGGTGCACACCGAGGTCGGGCGCATCGCCGGCCTGACCGAGCGGGCCGTCGAACCCAAGACACCGCTGGAGCGGCGGCTCGAGCGCTTCGGCCGCGTGCTGGTGGTCGCCGCTGTGGTGCTGTTCGTGCTGGTGTCGGTGCTGGGCGTGGCGCGCGCGCTGCCGCTGGCCGACGTGCTGATGGTAGCGATCAGCCAGATGGTGTCGATGGTGCCCGAGGGCCTGCCGGTGGCGATGACGATCGCGCTGGCCGTGGGCATGCAGCGCATGGCCGAGCGCGGCGCGATCATCCGCCGCCTCGCCGCCGTGGAGACGCTGGGCTCGACCACGGTGATCTGCTCGGACAAGACCGGCACTCTCACGCGCAACGAGATCACCGCGGTGGCGCTGTGGCTGCCGCCAGGGCGCGACCTCCAGGCCACCGGAACGGGCTATGCGCCGCAGGGCACCGTGCAGGAGGGCGCACGCGCGGTCGATGCGATCCGCGACCCCGCGCTGCACGATCTGCTGCGCGCCGCGCTGCTGTGCAACGACGCCGAGCTGCTCGCCCCGGAGGACGAGGAACGCAGCGCGTGGGCGGTTCTCGGCGACCCGACCGAAGGCGCGCTGCTCGTGCTGGCGCACAAGGCGGGGCTCGACGTGGCCGCCGAACGGAGGCGCGCGCCGCGCGAGGCGGAACTGCCGTTCGACGCCGACACCAAGCTGATGGCCACCCAGCACACCGGCACGGGCGTGCTCGTGAAAGGCGCCCCCGAGGCGGTGCTGCACCTGTGCACGAGCGACCCGGCGCTGCCGGCCGCACGCACGGCGGCCGAGGCCATGGCGTCGCACGCGCTGCGCGTGCTCGCCTTCGCCGCGGTCGACGGCGGCGAAGCGACGCTTGCCCCCGGCGACGGCTTCGACGCGCTGGCCGGCCGTGCGCGGCTGCTCGGCCTCGTCGGCCAGATCGATCCGCCGCGCGACGAGGCCAAGCACGCTGTCGCGCAGTGCCGCGCCGCCGGGATCCGCGTCGTGGTCGTCACCGGCGACCACAAGCTCACCGGGCTGGCGATCGCACGCGAGCTCGAGATCGCGCAGGCGGGCGACCAGGCGATCGACGGCGTCGAGCTTGAAGGCATGGGCGACGCCGAACTGCGCGACGCGCTGCCTTCCGCCGCCGTGTTCGCCCGCGTGCACCCGGCGCAGAAGCTGCGCATCGTCGAGGCGCTGCAGGCGCGCGGCGAGGTGGTGGCGATGACCGGCGACGGCGTCAACGACGCGCCGGCGCTGGCACGCGCCGACGTCGGTGTCGCGATGGGCATCACCGGCACCGAGGTCGCCAAGAGCGCGGCGCGGATCGTCGTCACCGACGACAACTTCGCCACCATCGTCGGCGCGGTCGAGCAGGGGCGGGTGGTCTACGCCAACCTGAAGAAGGTGATCCTGTTCCTGTTCGCGACCTCGATCGACGAGGTGGTGCTGCTGCTGCTCGCACTGCTGGCCGGCTATCCGTTGCCGCTGGCGGCAGTGCAGATCCTGTGGATCAACATCGTCACCGAGGGCACGCTGACGGTGAACCTGGTGATGGATCCGCCCGAGGGCGACGAGATGCAGCGCCCGCCGGTGCCGCGCGACGACGCGCTGGTCGACCGCGAGATGCTCGTTCGCGTCGCGGTGATGGCGCTGTCCGCGGTGATCGTGTGCTTCGGCTGGTTCGCGTGGCGGCTGGACGCCGGCGCGCCGATCGACGCGGTGCGCACCGAGGTCTTCACGCTGCTGGCGATGTGCCAGTGGTTCAACGTCGTCAACTGCGAGTCGGCGACGCGCTCGGCGCTGCGGCTGGGCGTGGCCGGAAATCGCTGGCTGCTCGCGGGTCTGGCCGCCTCGGTGCTGCTGCAGGCGAGCGTGCTGTACCTGCCGCCGATGAATGCGCTGTTCCACACCGTGCCGCTGCCCGCGGCCACGCTGGGGCCGCTGGTCGCGCTGGCCAGCGCGGTGCTGTGGGCCGAGGAGGCGCGCAAGTGGGTGGCTCGTGCGGCCCGGCGAAGGCGTACGCCATGAGCCTGGGCTTCCTGCTGCTCCAGTTCGCGATCGGTGCGGCACTGATCGGCGTGGCCGGTGCCGTGCTCAGCCGCTGCGCCGAGCAGCTCGGGCAGGCCTATGGCTGGGGCCGGGGCTGGGTCGGCCTCGCGCTGCTGGCCACCGTGACGTCGATGCCCGAACTGGCGTCGGGCGTCAGTGCCGTGGCCTGGGTCGACGCGCCCGACCTGGCGATCGGCGACGCGCTGGGCTCCTGCGTCTTCAACCTCGTGTTCCTGGTGGCAGTCGATGCGCTGCAGCGCGGGCAGCCGATCTACCGCGAAGCCGCGGCCACGCACATGCTGACCGCCGCGTTCGGTGTCGTGATGCTCGGCTTCGTCACGATGAGCCTGCTGCTGGCCTCGCACTCGCCGCGCCTGCTGCACATCGGCCTGTACAGCCCGCTGATGCTGGGCCTGTACCTGTTCGCCCTGGCCAGCGTCAAGCGCCACGAGCGCGCCGCGGTGCCCGCGTCGCCCGCCGGCGCCGCGACCCGGGCGCAGATCCGCCGCGCCTGGCAGCGGTTCGCGGCAGCGGCGCTCGTCGTGCTCGCCGCGGGCACGTGGCTTCCGTTGGTGGCCGACCAGCTGGCGGTGCGCACCGGCCTGGGACGCAGCTTCGTCGGCACGCTGTGGCTGGCCTTCGCCACCTCGCTGCCCGAGATCGCGGTCACGCTGGCCGCGCTGCGGCTGCGCGCGCTCGACCTGGCGATCGGCAACCTGCTGGGCAGCAACCTGTTCAACGTCGCCGTGCTCGCGCTGGACGATGCCGCCTACCTGCGCGGCCCGCTGCTGGCCGACGCATCGCCGGTCCACGCCGCCACCGCCGTGACCGCGATGACGATGACCGGCCTGGTGATGATCGGGCTGGCGATGCGGCCGCAAGGCCGCGTGCTGCGCGTGGCCAGCTGGGTCAGCGTCGGGCTGCTGGCGGCCTACCTGCTCAACGCCGTGCTGCTGTACCTGCATGACACCTGACCCGGCTACGATGGGAGCCATCGAAGCGCACGCCGCGCAGGTGCAACGCGGCGCGATCCCTTTGCTTGCATGCACCGTCCCGAGGAACCCGCCATGACATCCAGCACCGACCCCGTCGTCATCGTTTCCGCCGCCCGCACGCCGATCGGAGGCCTGCTCGGCGATTTCGCCAGCCTCGCCGCCTGGGAACTGGGCGCCGTCGCGATCAAGGCCGCCGTCGAGCGCGCCAAGGTCGGCGGCGATGCGGTCGACGAAGTGTTGTTCGGCAACTGCCTGATGGCCGGCCAGGGCCAGGCGCCGGCGCGCCAGGCCATGCGCCGCGCCGGCCTGCCCGATGCCACCGGCGCGGTGACACTGTCCAAGATGTGCGGCAGCGGCATGCGCGCGATGATGTTCGCGCACGACATGCTGGCCGCCGGCAGCGCCACCGTGATGGTGGCCGGCGGCATGGAGAGCATGACCAACGCGCCGCACCTGATGTTCGCGCGCAAGGGCGTCAAGTACGGCGCCGCCACGATGTACGACCACATGGCAATGGACGGGCTGGAGGACGCCTACGAGCGCGGCAAGGCGATGGGCGTGTTCGCCGAGCAATGCGTGGGCAAGTACGGCTTCACGCGCGAGGCGATGGACCAGTACGCGATCTCGAGCACGCAGCGCGCGAAGGCCGCCAACGAGGACGGTAGCTTCGACTGGGAGATCGCGCCGGTCACGCTCGCCTCGGCCAAGGGCGACACGCTCGTCAAGCGCGACGAGCAGCCCTTCAAGGCCAAGCTCGACAAGATCCCGTCGCTCAAGCCCGCATTCAAGAAAGATGGCGCGATCACCGCGGCCACCTCGTCGTCGATTTCCGACGGCGCCGCCGCACTCGTGCTGATGCGCGAGTCGACCGCGAAGAAGCTCGGATGCGCGCCCATCGCACGCATCGTCGCCCACGCGGTGCATGCGCAAGCGCCCGACTGGTTCACCACCGCGCCGGTGGGCGCGATCCAGAAGGTGCTGGCCAAGGCCGCCTGGGACGCCAAGAGCGTGAACCTGTGGGAGGTCAACGAGGCGTTCGCCGCGGTCACGATGGCGGCGATGGCCGAATTCCGCCTGCCGCACGAGATCGTCAACGTCCACGGCGGCGCGGTCGCGCTCGGCCATCCGATCGGTGCCAGTGGCGCGCGCATCGTCGTCACGCTGCTCGGTGCGCTGAAGAAGCGCGCCCTCAAGCGCGGCGTCGCGGCGCTGTGCATCGGCGGCGGCGAGGCCACCGCGCTGGCCGTGGAGATGGTCTGAGGGCGCGGATGCTCGGCACTCACGATCTGGCGCTCTTCGCACTGACCGTCCTCGTCGTCAACGCCACGCCGGGTGTGGACATGGCGTTCACGCTCGTGTCCACGCTCAGGGGCGGCGTGCGCGCCGGTCTCGCGGCGGCGGCGGGCATCGGCGCGGGCTGCGGCGTCCACACGCTGGCCGCCGCCTTCGGGCTGGCGGCACTGATGGCGGCATCGGCCGCCGCGTTCACGACGGTCAAGTGGGCAGGCGCCGCCTACCTGCTGTGGCTGGCGGTCGGCATGCTGCGCGCGGGGCTGGCGGCGCCGGCGACCGCACCGCGGGCACCGCCGCCGTCGACCGCGATGCGCGCTGGGGCCCTGTTCCGCCAGGGCTTCGTCACCAACGTGCTCAACCCGAAGGTCGCCCTGTTCTTCCTCGCGCTGCTGCCGCAGGTCATCGATGCCGACGCGCCGCACAAGACCGCTGCGTTCCTGTTCCTCGGCGCCTGGTTCATCGCCCAGGGCTTCGTGTTCCTCGCCCTGTTCGTCGTGCTGGTCGCGCCGCTGCGGCGCTGGCAGCCGCGCCCCGCGGTGACGCGCGGCCTGCATCTGGCCGGCGCGGGCCTGTTCGCCCTGCTCGCCGCCCGGCTGGCCTTCGTCGAGCGGGCGTGACGGCGTGAACGTCCTCGTCATCGGCGCGTCGCGCGGCATCGGCCTGGAGTTCGTGCGCCAGTACCGCGCCGCAGGCGACGCCGTGAGCGCCACCGCGCGCGACGACGCCGGGCTCGAGCGCCTGCGCGCGATCGGCGCCGCCGCGCTGCGGCTGGACGTCACGGCCGACGACTGCGCCGCCGCGCTGGCGGCGCAGCTCGGAGACGCGGCGTTCGACATCGTCGTCGTCAACGCCGGCGTCTACGGCCCCAAGACCGACGGCCTGCAGGCGCCCGCGGCCGACGAGTTCGACCGCGTCATGCACACCAACGTGCTCGGGCCGATGCGCGTGCTGGCGCCCGTGGCCGGCGCACTCGCTCGCACCGGTGCACGCATCGCGGTGATGTCCTCTCGCATGGGCTCGATCGGGTTGCGTGCGGGCGCGAACGGCTGGCTGTACCGCGCCTCGAAGGCCGCGCTGAACTCGGTGCTCAAGGACGCGTCGACCGCGCTGGCCGGCCGCGCCACCTGCGTCGCGTTGCATCCGGGCTGGGTGCGCACCGACATGGGCGGCGCGCAAGCCGACCTCGACGTCGAGCGCAGCGTGGCCGACCTGCGGCGCGTGCTCGCGCGGCTCGGGCCCGGCGACAACGGCCGCTTCCTCGACCACGACGGCACCGAGATCGCCTGGTGAGCCGCGCCGCGCCGACCGCCCAGGGCAGCGCGTTCGGCGTGCACGCGCGCCTGCTCGGCATGGCCGTCATGTGGGGCGCGTCGTGGCCGGCCGGCCGCGCGCTGGCGCTGGCGATGCCGCCGCTGGCGGCGTCGGCGTGGCGCTTCTCGATCGCGGTGGTGCTGCTGCTCGCCTGGCTGCGCTGGCACCTCGGCCGCTGGCCCGCGCTGACGCGCCGGCAATGGGCGGGGCTCGCGCTGGCCGGCGCGGTGGGCGTGTTCGGCTACTCGGCGCTGTTCATGATGGCGCTGCAGCGCGTGGAGGCCAGCCGCGCCGCGGTGGTCGTCACCACCAACCCGGTGTTCACGACGCTGTTCGCGGCCTGGCTGTTCAAGGAACGGTTCAACGCGCTGATCGCGCTCGGCCTGGCGCTGGCGGTGGGCGGTGCGGCCACCGTGCTGACGCAGGGCGCGCCCTGGAAGGTGCTGGCCGGCGACATCGGCGCGGGCGAATGGCTGCTGCTCGGCTGCATCGCCACCTGGTCGGGCTACTCGCTGATGGGCAAGCGGCTGATGGTGGGCATCGATTCGCTCACCGCCACCGCGCTCACTGCCACCGTGGGCTGCGCGCTGCTGTGGACCGCTGCGCTGGCCTTCGAAGGGCCGGTGCCGGTGGCCCGTGCAATCGCCGCGCTGTCGGGGTCGGGCTGGTTCGCGCTGGTGTTCCTCTCGGTGGGCTCGACGGTGCTTGCGTACGCCTGGTATTACCGCGGCATCGAGGCGCTCGGCGCCGGGGTGGCGTCGAGCTACATCAGCCTGGTGCCGGTGTTCGGCGTGGCCAGTTCGGTGGCCGTGCTCGGCGAGCGGCTCGACAGCTCGCTCGTGGTCGGCGGTGCGCTCGCGCTGGCCGGCGTGGTGGTGGCCAACCGGGCGCGCCAATAAGATCGGCCCTCGCCCGCAACCTTCATATCCGAGGCCCTGCCATGCTGCTCTCCGAAGACCACCTCGCCGTGCAGGACGCCGTGCGCACCTACGTGCAGGACCGCATCGCACCGAAGGCCGCCGAATGGGACCGGACGCACCACTTCCCGAAGGCCGAGCTGCGCGGCCTGGCCATGCTGGGCTGCTACGGCGTGGCGGTGCCCGCCGAGCACGATGGCGCCGGGCTCGACTACCTGGCGCTTGCACTGATCCTCGAGGAGATCGCCGCCGGCGACGGCGCCACCAGCACGATCGTCAGCGTCAACAACTGCCCGGTGTGCTCGATCCTGATGGGCTTCGGCAACGACGAGCAGAAGCAACTGTTCCTGCGGCCGCTGGCGCGCGGCGACATGCTGGGCGCCTTCTGCCTCACGGAGCCGCACGTGGGCTCCGAGGCCGGCGGGCTGAAGACCACAGCCGTGCGCGTGAACGACGGCCAGGGTGACGGCTATGTGCTCAACGGCGTCAAGCAGTTCATCACCAGCGGCAAGCACGGCGACGTGGCCATCGTGATGGCGGTGACCGACAAGGCCGCGGGCAAGAAGGGCATCAGCGCGTTCATCGTGCCGACGAACACGCCCGGCTACGTGGTGGCGCGCGTTGAAGACAAGATGGGCCAGCGCGCGAGCGACACCGCGCAGATCGTGTTCGACGACTGCCGCATCCCCGCCCCCTACCGGTTGGCCGACGAAGGCATGGGGCTGAAGATCGCGCTCTCCGGCCTGGAGGGCGGGCGCATCGGCATCGCCAGCCAGGCGGTGGGCATGGCGCGCGCCGCGTTCGAGGCCGCGCTGGCCTACAGCAAGGAGCGCCGCGCGTTCGGCCGGCCGATCTTCGAGCACCAGGCGGTGCAGTTCAAGCTCGCCGACATGGCCACGCAGATCGAGGCCGCGCGGCAACTCATCTGGCACGCCGCGAGCCTGAAGGACGCCGGCCGCCCATGCCTGAAGGAAGCCGCGATGGCCAAGCTCAACGCCAGCGAGATGGCCGAGCGCGTGTGCTCGGCGGCGATCCAGGTCTTCGGCGGCTACGGCTATGTCAACGACTTTCCGGTCGAGCGCATCTACCGCGACGTGCGCGTGTGCCAGATCTACGAGGGCACGAGCGAGGTGCAGAAGATCCTCATCGGACGGGCGCTCGCCTAGCGAGCGGGCCGGCCGCCGCCCGCTGCGGGCGCGCGCTCGCCTGAGGCGCAGCCCACCCGTCCTCAGATCACGTCGAGCGGGCTGCGCACCGCGCGCCCGCCGCGGTTGAGCACGTGCGTGTAGATCATGGTCGTCTTCACGTCGGCGTGGCCCAGCAGCTCCTGCACGGTGCGGATGTCGTAGCCGGATTGCAGCAGGTGGGTGGCGAACGAGTGGCGCAGCACGTGCGGCGTGCACGGCTTGGTGATGCCCGCGGCGCGCGCCGCCGACGCCACCGCGCGCTGCACCGACTGCTCCTGCAGGTGGTGGCGCCGGCGTACTCCGGTGCGCGGATCGACCGACAGCGAGGCCGCGGGAAACACCCACTGCCAGCCCCAGGCGGATGCCGCCCGCGGAAACTTGAGCGCCAGCGCGTCGGGCATCCATACGTTGCCGGCACCGGCGGCAAGATCGGCCTGGTGCAGGGCGCGCGCGTGCGCCATCTGCTGCTGCAGCGGCGCGATCAGGTTTTCCGGCAAGACGGTGACGCGGTCCTTGCCGCCCTTGCCGCTGCGCACCAGGAGTTCGCGGCGCTCGAACTCGACGTCCTTGACGCGCAGCCGCAAGCCCTCGAGCAGGCGCAGGCCCGTGCCGTACAGCAGCGCGATCACCAGCCCCGCGGTGCCGCTGGTGTGCTGCAACAGCTCGCGCGCCTCGCGCGGCGTCAGCACCACCGGCAGGCGCCGCCGCGTGCGCGCGCTGACGACCTCGTCGAGCCACGGCAAGTCGATACCCAGTGCCTCCTTGTAGAGGAAGAGCAGCGCCGACTTGGCCTGGTTCTGCGTCGACGCCGAACAGCCGCGCTCGCTGGCCAGATGCGACAGGAAACCCGCGACCTCGGCCGCGCCCATCTCGCGCGGGTGGCGCAGGCCGTGGTAGCGGATGAACCGGCGGGCCCAGTCGACATAGGACTGTTCGGTGCGCAGCGCATAGTGGCGCACCCGCAAGGCCTGGCGCAGCTGATCGAGCAGGCGCGGGGGCGGCGCAGCCGGCGGCGCGCCTGCCTCGCGTCGGGTCACGTCGACACGCCCAGCCCGTGCATCAAGGTCCGTCGCCATGCAGGGATTTTTCCGGCAACCTATCGCACCACGCGATTCCCCCGTAAGGGGGAGCCGCTCGCCGGGCAGCGGTACATTAGGATCGAATCTCTGGCGGTGCGATAGGTGGCACCGCGTCATCCTTCCCCGATGTCCATTTAACGTTGGGCGTCACGGCGAGGCGCTTCGTCACGGGGAGGGGCCGTCGAAGCTCTTGCTATGCTTCGTGGGTGAAGGTCAGCGAAGTGCTCCGCATGCTTCAATCCGACGGCTGGTACTTGGTCGCGCAACGTGGCAGCCACCGTCAGTTCAAGCATCAGAGCAAACGTGGTCGCGTCACCGTTCCTGGGAAGCCGAGCGATGACTTGGCGCCCGGAACATACAACAGCATCCTGAAGCAGGCCGGTCTGAAGTAGCGAGGGTCATATGCGTTACGCCATCGTCATTGAACAAGCAGAAGGCAACTACTCTGCCTACGTGCCGGATCTTCCTGGATGCGTCGCTACGGGTGCGACGGTAACTGAAGTGGAAGCGGAGATTCGCGAGGCAATCGCCTTTCACTTGGAGGGCATGCGCGAGGATGGACATCCCATTCCGCCGCCTTCGAGTCAAGTCGAATACGTCGAAGTGGTGGCGTAGCCAAACGGGAACCGGCAGGTGACGCCCAACCCGTCGTTGCAGCGGACCGCCTTCGGCGGCCGCTGAACTCCAACGTTAGAGCGCATAGCCAGCAATG
>JAOUIM010000382.1 GCA_029884035.1 Aquincola sp.
GATACCGCGGCCCTCGCAGGTCGGGCACGGCTCGCACAGCATGTGCGCCAGGCTCTCGCGCGTGCGCTTCCTCGTCATCTCCACCAGGCCGAGCTGCGTGAAGCCGCTCACCGTGGTGCGGACGCGATCGCGCGCGAGCTGCTTGCGGAACTCCGCGAGTACAGCGGCCTGGTGGTCTTCACGCGTCATGTCGATGAAGTCGGCGATCACGATGCCGCCCAGGTTGCGCAGCCGCAGCTGGCGTGCGATGGCACCCGCGGCCTCGAGATTGGTCTTGAAGATCGTGTCGTCGAAGTTGCGCGCGCCGACGAAACCGCCGGTGTTCACGTCGACCGTCGTCAGCGCCTCGGTCTGGTCGATGATCAGGTAGCCGCCGCTCTTGAGGTCGACGCGGCGGGCAAGCGCGCGGCGGATCTCGTCGTCGATGTTGTACAGGTCGAAGATCGGTCGCTCGCCCTGGTAATGCGCCAGCTTGTCCACCGCACCCGGCGTGTATGCGGCACCAAAGGCGCGCAGGTGCTCGAATTGCAGCTTCGAGTCGATGCGGATCGTCACCGTGTCGTCGCTCGCCAGGTCACGCAGCACCCGTTCGGCGAGCGTCAGGTCCTGGTGCAGCAGCGTGCCCGGCGGCGACGCGAATGCGCGTTCTCGGATGCCGCCCCAGGTCTTGCGCAGGTAGGCGATGTCGTCGGCCAGTTCCGCGTCACTCGCCTCCTCGGCATTGGTGCGCAGGATGAAACCGCCGCCGGTGTACGCGCTGCCCTCCTCCTTGCCAACCAGCGCGGTCAGACGCCCGCGCAGTTGCTCGCGCAGGTCTGGCGACCCGATCTTCTGGCTGATCCCCAGGTGGTTGTCCTGCGGCAGGTGCACGAGCAGGCGGCCCGCGATGCTCACCTGCGTCGACAGCCGCGCGCCCTTGGTGCCGATCGGATCCTTGATCACCTGCACGGTCAGCGTCTGGCCCTCGAATACCTGTCGCTCGATCGGAACCGGCGGCGCGCCTTCGGCGCGCTCGCGGACGCCCCCGTTGGCCTGGCTCGCGCTGTGCAGGTCGGCCACGTGCAGGAACGCCGCGCGCTCGAGGCCGATGTCGATGAAAGCGCTCTGCATGCCCGGCAGCACGCGCGCCACCTTGCCCTGATAGATGTTGCCCACCAGCCCGCGCTCGAGTGCGCGCTCGAAGTGCAGTTCCTGCACCGCGCCGTTCTCGATCACCGCCACGCGCGTCTCGTGCGGGGTCCAGTTGACGAGAATGTCCTGCAGTGCCATGAGGAACAGTCTATGCCGAGAGCAAGTGCGCCACCTTGGCGCGGCGCAGCAGGGCAGCGGTCTCCGCCAGGGGCAGGCCCATGATGCCGCTGTAGCTGCCGTCGATGTGCTCGATCCAGCCCGCCAGCGCACTCTGGATCGCGTAGGCGCCAGCCTTGCCGTACGGCTCGCCGCTCGCCACATAAGCGTCGATCACGCGCGGTGGCAGCCGGCCAAACCGAACGTGCGACATGCTCAGCGCCTCCAGGCGGCGCGACCCGGTCCACACCGCCACCGCGCTGAGTACCCGGTGCGTACGCCCCGACAGCGCGCCCAGCATCTCGCACGCCTGCCCGGCGTCGGCGGGCTTGCCGAGAATGCGCCGGCCGATCGCCACCGTGGTGTCGGCGCAGAGGATCGGCGCGGCAGGCAGCTGGCGCCGCGCAATGCGGCGGCGAGCGGCGGCGAGTTTGGCCCGCGTCACCCGCCGCACGTAGTCGGCGGGCGTCTCGGCATCGACAACGGCTTCGAGGCCTTCGGCATCCTCGTGCATGTCGGGCAGCAGCGGTTGGTACCGCACGCCGATCTGGTCAAGCAACTGGCGCCGCCGCGGGCTCTGCGAGGCGAGGTAGACGAAGGCAGCGCTCAAGGCCTCACTCTCGGTGGTACGGGTGTCCTGCCGTCAATGACCAGGCGCGGTACAGCGCCTCGGCGAGCAGCACGCGCGCGAAGGCGTGCGGCAGCGTCAGGTCGGACAGGCGCAGCGTCTCGTCGGCGCGAGCCTTCAGCGCAGGATCGAGTCCGTCCGGACCACCGATCACGAAAGCAACGTCACGGCCATCGCCCATCCAGAAGCGAAGCCGATCGGCCAGCTGCACGGTGCTGCGGCGCTCGCCGCGCTCGTCGAGGATCACTCGACGCGACGCCCTCGGGATCATCGCCTCGATGCGCGCGGCCTCGGCCGCCATCAGCGCGTCGACCGGCTTGCCGCTGCTGCGTGGCTCGGCCTTCACCAGCTTCATCTCAAGGCGGCACTCGGGGGGAAAGCGCTTCGCAAGGTCCTCGAACGCGGCGTCGGCCCAGGCGGGTTGGCGCTGGCCGACCGCGACCAGCACGAGCTTCATGTCTTGCGGCGCGGCGACGATTTCTTCGCAGGAGCCTTCTTGGGTGCTGCCTTCCGGGCGGCGGGGCTGCCTCCCGGTCGCTTCGCGACCGCGGGCCGCCTCGAGCCCGTGGGCTTCCTGGCAGGCGCCGCCTTCGACGGCGACTTCTTCGCAGCGGGATTCTTCGCCTTGGCCGCACTGTCGACCTTCATGTGCACCGCCTTGTCGCCCCAGAGTTCCTCGAGGTTGTAGTACTGGCGGATCGCAGGCTGCATCACGTGCACGACGGCGGCACCGCAGTCGACGATGATCCACTCGCCGTTGTCCTCGCCCTCGGTGCGCATGACCTGCATGCCGCGCGACTTGACCGCGTCGCGCACGCTCGAGGCCAGGGCCTTGGTCTGCCGGTTGCTCGTGCCCGAAGCGACGATCACGCGCTCGAACAGCGGCGACAGGTGCTCGGTATTGAAGACGCGGATGTCGTGGGCCTTGACGTCTTCGAGTCCGTCGACGATGGCGCGTTGCAGCTTGCGGATGTCCATTCAGCTCCTGCGGTACAGACCGTGCCGGTCAATATAGCGTGCCACCTCGCTCGGCACCAGGGAATCGATCGGGAGATCGCGTGCGACGCGTGACCGGATGTCGGTGGCCGAGATGTCGAGCATCGGCAGCGGCACCACGCGATGCGGTACGCGCATGACGTCGGCGCTCACCGGCGGCATCACACCCGGGCGGTTCGCCACCGCGAGCGTGACGCGGCCGAGCAGTTCCTGCCAGCCGCGCCAGGTGTGCAGGCCTGCATACTGATCCGCGCCGATGATCAGATACCACTGCGCGCCGGGTTGGCGCTGGCCAAGCGTCGTGACCGTCTCCAGCGTGTAGCTCGGGCCGTCGTGGTCGAGTTCGATGCGGTCGAGCACGAAGCACCGCTCGCCCGCGATCGCGGCGCGCACCATG
Organism: Aquincola sp.; assembly: GCA_029884035.1. GTDB lineage: Bacteria > Pseudomonadota > Gammaproteobacteria > Burkholderiales > Burkholderiaceae_C > CADEEN01. Next base: position 3,309 of record JAOUIM010000382.1, read on the forward strand.
GCTTCGCGGTGCCGCGCCTCCGAGATCGTGCGCGACTTCTGCCAGGGCTGACCAGCCGGAATCCAGCGCACCTCGTCGAGCTTCAGTTCGTCGAGCGCAGCGTACGCGAGCGCCACATGCGCGTTGTGCGGCGGATCGAAAGTGCCGCCGAACAGGCCGATGCGCGCCGTCAAGCCACTGTCCAGTCGACCCAGTCGCGCGGGCGCAGGAAGTCGCTGTACAGGCGGGCTTCGGGAGACGCCGGCTCGGGCTTCCAGTCGTAGCGCCACCTCACGATCGGCGGCAGGCTCATCAGGATGCTCTCGGTGCGCCCGCCCGACTGCAGGCCGAACAACGTGCCACGGTCCCAGACGAGGTTGAATTCGACGTAGCGCCCGCGCCGCACCGCCTGGAAGTCGCGCTCGCGCTCGCCGTAGGGCATGTCGCGGCGGCGGCGCCCGATCGGCAGGTAGGCGTCCAGGAACGCGTAG
>JAOUIM010000383.1 GCA_029884035.1 Aquincola sp.
GTCGCCCGAGGAGATGGTGGTATCCAGCGCGCGGGTGCTCCAGCTCGGCGCGAAGGCGTTCGAACGTCAGCCCGACGCGGGGGCTGCGCTGCTCGGCCAGCGGGTCCAGGCCGCACCGTCGCCGGCAGGCTGGCCCGATGCGGCCGAGGAGTGGCTCGGTCCCGACGCGGTGTGGAAGCGCGTCGAGTGGGCCACCCGCGTGGCTGATCGCATGGGCGCGCTGGTCGACGCGCGCGCACTCGCCGAGTCGAGCCTGGGGCCGCTGCTGTCGGACAACACCGGCAAGCAGATCGAACGAGCGGCCGATGGATCGCAGGCGCTCGCCCTGTTGTTGCTGGCTCCCGAGTTCCAGCGCCGCTGAAGGAGACGACATGGCCCTGCAACGACGCCAGTTCCTCGCCGCGGCTTCGCTGCTGCCGACGCCCATGCAGCTCACGCTCGCCCAGACTGCGGCCGCGGCGACAGCCAACGATGCGCGCTTCGTCTTCGTGCTGCTGCGAGGTGGTATGGACGGCTTGTCGGCCGCGCCGGCGATCGGCGACCCCGACTTCATGGCAGCGCGAGGCGCATTGGCCGAGTACGGCAGCGCACCGCTGCCGTTGCCGGGGACGATCTTCGCGTTGCATCCCCATCTCGCCGGCCTGCATTCGATGTACCAGCGCGGAGAACTGGCGCTGGTCCATGCGGCCGGCCTCGCCTATCGAGAGCGCTCGCACTTCGACGCGCAGCAGGTGCTCGAGTCGGGCGGCAACAAGCCCTACGAACTGGTCACCGGCTGGCTGGGTCGCGCGCTGGCGGCACAGGGCGCTCGCAGCGGCGTCGCGCTCACGACCGCCGTGCCGCTCGTGCTGCGCGGTAGCGATCGCATCGACACCTGGGCGCCCTCGACGCTGCCCGATCCCTCGCCCGATCTCGTGATGCGGCTCGAGTGGCTGTACGCGGGCGACCCGGCGCTGCGAGATGGACTCAGGCGCGCAAAGGCGCTGCGCGATCAGCCGGGCATGGCGATGGGCGATGGCGACACGCCGCCACAAGGCCGCCAGGTCGCCCTGACGCTTGCGCGCAAAGGCGGCGAGATGCTTGCGGCCGAGCGCGGCCCGCGCGTGGCAGTGCTCGAGATGGGCGGCTGGGACACGCACGCGAACCAGGCCAACCCCAACGGTGCGCTGGCCAACAATCTGCGCACGCTCGACGCATCGCTGGTCGCGCTGCGCGAGTCGCTCGGCACGGCGTGGGCGCGCACCGTGGTGCTGGTGGCCACCGAGTTCGGCCGCGAGGTCGCGATCAACGGAACCCGGGGCACCGACCACGGCAGCGGCGGTGCGGCATTCGTGCTCGGCGGCGCAGTGGCCGGCGGTCGCACGATCGGCGAATGGCCGGGCCTGGCCCGCTCGCAACGTTTCGAGGGCCGCGACCTGCGCGTGACGACCGACCTGCGCGCAGTGATCAAGGGCGTGCTCGCCGATCACCTGCGCGTGCCCAATGCAGTGATCGAAGCGCAGGTGTTCCCGGGTTCGTCCCCCGTCAGGCCGATGTCGGTACTTGCCTAGGGCCCGTTCCACCCATCCGGCGCGGCCAGGTTTGCCGGCGCCGCGCGGGCGGATCTATCGGACCGAGTCGAGCCCGGTCATGAGCATCGCGATTCGCTGCGCCATGCGTTCGTTGGCGCCACGGTGCGCGCCGGCAAAGCCCAGCGCCTGCTCGACCCATTCGTTGCGGCGCGGATCGTCCACCAGCGCGGCAGCCCGCCGCACGGCGCTGCCGATGTCCTTCATTCGCGCCGCGGCGCCGGACTCGATCGCCATTTGTGCCGCTTCTTCGAAATTGAACGTGTGCATGCCCATCAGCAGTGGACAGCCGCAGGCGGCGGCCTCGATCAGGTTCTGGCCGCCCAGCGGCGCGAAGCTGCCGCCGAGCAGCGCCACGTCCGACATCGCGTAGTAAAGCGGCATCTCCCCCATCGAGTCGCCGATCCACACGTCGGCCGTCCCTTGGTCGGCGGACGGCTTGTCGTGCCACTGGCTGCGGCGCGCAACGATGAACCCCGCGCGAGCCGCCGTCGCCGCCACGTCGTCGAAGCGCTGCGGGTGTCGCGGCACCACGACGAGCAGCGGCCGGGGCTCGCGCAATCCGCGCCAGGCTTCGAACAGCCCCTCCTCCTCGCCCTCGCGGCTCGAAGCCATCAGCACGACCGACCGCGTCAGCGACTGGCGCCACTCCAACCCACGTGCCATCAGTTTGGCCGGCGGCGTGATGTCGAACTTGGTATTGCCGCAGACCTCGACCATGCGCGCGCCCATCTCGCGCAGCCGCTGCGCGTCGCGCGAGGTCTGCGCCAGGATGCGCGTGAAGGCCAGCAGCGCAGGCACCAGCAACACCGCGAATCGACGGCCCTTGCGCTGGCTCTTCACCGACAACCTGGCATTGGCCAGCACCATCGGAATCTGGCGCTGTTGCGCCTCGGCCATCATGTTCGGCCAGATCTCGGTTTCCATGATCACGCCGACCGCCGGCCGATAGCGTTTCAGGAAGCGCCGCACCGCGCCGGGCGTGTCGTACGGAAACCAGGCCTGGTCATCCTGGGGCTTGAGGAGGTCCAGCCCCGCCTGCACGCCGGTGGCCGTGCTGCACGTCAGCAGCATGCGCATGCTCGGGAATTCGCGCCGAAGCGCCTCGATCAGCGGCGCCGCCGCCCTGGTCTCACCAAGCGACACCGCGTGCACCCACACCACACCGCCCTTGCCGCGCCGAGGCTTCTGCGCGTAGTAGCCCAGGCGCTCGCCGATGCGCTTGCGATAGACGGGCTCGGCACGTCCGCGCCACCACAGCCGCGCGAGATAGACCGGCGTGAGCAGGCGAAGCGCGAGCGAGTAGAGCCAACGGGCGATCAGACTCGACATGTCAGACCTGCGCCGTGCGCGTGCAGGCGGCTTGGGCGCGCCTGCGGGGCGCGAGCGAACCGTGCTGCGGGGGGGTCACTTAGTGGGCGGCAGCGACGATGCGCGCGTCGGGCTTGACCGATTTGAGCGCGGCCATCATCACGCCCTCGATGCGATGCAACGCGTCGGCCGTGTGGCCCTCGAAGCGCAGGACGACCACCGGGGTGGTGTTGCTGCCACGAATGAGGCCGAAGCCGTCGGGCCAGTCGACGCGCAGGCCATCGATCGTGTTGACATCGGCACCGTCGAAACGCAAGCGGCCGTCGGCCACCCTGGCTTGCAGTTCCGCCACCAGCCGGTGGTGCTCGCCCTCCTCGCATTGCACGTTGAGTTCGGGCGTGTTGAAGCTCGTCGGCAGCGCGTTGAGCACCGCGCTCGGATCCTTCGAGCGCGACAGGATCTCGAGCATGCGTGCGGCGCAGTAGGTGGCGTCGTCGAAGCCGTACCAGCGCTCGCCGAAGAAGATATGACCGCTCATCTCGCCAGCGATCGGTGTCTTCAGTTCGGCCATCTTGGCCTTGATCAGCGAGTGACCCGTCTTGTAGATCATCGGCACCCCGCCGGCGGCGCGGATCACGGGGCCCAGGCGCTGAGAGCACTTGACGTCATAGATGACCGTCGCGCCCTTGTTCCGCTTGAGCACATCGGTGGCCAGCAGCATGAGCTGGCGGTCGGGATAGATGATCTGGCCATCCTTGGTCACGAGGCCCAGGCGATCGCCGTCGCCGTCGAACGCGATGCCGAGTTCGGCGTCGGTCGACTTGACGCGCACGATCAGCTCGGCCAGGTTCTCGGGCTTGCTCGGGTCGGGATGGTGGTTCGGGAAGTCGCCATCG
>JAOUIM010000384.1 GCA_029884035.1 Aquincola sp.
GCTGGGCGATCAGGAAGCGCCGCTACGTCGAGAAGCCGCACATGCGCTACAGCAGGACCGCCGACCTGATCTGCGAACTGGGCCGCTACGGCCAGAAGACCGGAGCCGGCTGGTACGACTACCAGCACGGCAAGCGCGATGCCATCCCGAGCCAGCTCGTCGAGGACCTGATCGCCAAACATCGCGCGGAGCTGGGCATCACGCCGCGCAAGATCGGCGACGACGAGATCGTGCACCGGCTCGTGTACGCGCTGGTCAACGAGGCCGCAAAGATCCTCGACGAGGGCGTCGCATCGAAGGCCAGCGACATCGACGTCGTCTACCTCACCGGCTATGGCTTCCCGCTGTGGCGCGGCGGCCCGATGCGCTACGCCGACGAGCAGGGTCTGTTCAACGTCGTGCAGGCGATGAAGCGCTTCGCCGCCAACCCGCTCGACGACGCCGCCACCTGGCAGCCCGCGCCGCTGCTGGCCAAGCTCGTCGCCGAAGGCAAGTCCTTCACTTGAGGATCACACCATGAGCAACGCCGTCATCGTCTCCACCGCCCGCACGCCATTGGCCAAGAGCTGGAAGGGCGCCTTCAACATGACCCACGGCGCCACGCTCGGCGGCCATGTGGTCAAGGCCGCCGTCGAGCGCGCGGGCATCGACCCGGGTGCGGTCGAGGACGTGCTGATGGGCTGCGCCAACCCCGAGGGGGCGACCGGCTGGAACATCGCGCGCCAGTGCGCGCTGGCCGCCGGGCTGCCGGTCAGCGTCGCCGGCATCACCATCAATCGCTTCTGCTCGAGCGGGCTGCAGACAATCGCGCTCGCAGCGCAGCGCATCATCGCCGGGGAAGGCGATGTCTATGTCGCCGGCGGCGTCGAGAGCATCTCCTGCGTGCAGCAGGAGATGAACACCCACATGTTCAAGGATCCGGTGCTCGACGCCAAGAAGCCCGAGATCTACTGGAACATGATGCAGACCGCCGAGCAGGTGGCCAAGCGCTACGGCGTGAGCAAGGAGCGCATGGACCGCTTCGGCGCCGAGAGCCAGCAGAAGGCCTGCGCCGCGCAGGAAAAGCGCCTGTTCGACCACGAGATCGCACCGATCACGGTGACCGCCGGCGTGGCCGACGCGGTGCTGGGCCTGCGCAGCAAGCAGGTCACCGTGAGCGCCGACGAGGGCCTGCGTCCAGGCACCACCTACGAGGGCATCAAGGACATCCGCACCGCGGTGCCCGGTGGCGTGATCACCGCGGGCAACGCCAGCCAGTTCTCCGATGGCGCCGGCGCCTGCGCAGTGGTCAGCGAGACGTACGCCGAGAAGAAGGGCCTCAAGCCGCTGGGGCGTTTCCTCGGCTTCGCGGTCGCGGGCTGCGAGCCCGACGAGATGGGCATCGGTCCGGTGTTCGCGGTGCCCAAGGTGCTCGCCAAGCTGGGCCTCGCGGTCGGCGACATCGACCTGTGGGAACTCAACGAGGCCTTCGCGGTGCAGGTGCTCTACAGCGCCGACAAGATCGGTATCCCCTACGAGCGCCTGAACGTCAACGGTGGCGCGATCGCGATCGGCCACCCGTACGGCATGAGCGGACAGCGCCTGACCGGACACGCGCTGATCGAGGGCAAGCGCCGCGGCGCCAAGCATGTGGTGGTCACGATGTGCATCGGCGGGGGCATGGGTGCGGCTGGTGTGTTCGAGGTGTTGTGATGCGTCGGGTTGTGCCTTTGACATTGGCGGCAGGGCTCCTGGCGACCGCTGCGGCCGGCGCCGAGACACAGCCCTGGGTTCAGCTGCGGCTGGACCGGGAGGCAGTGGCCTCGGTATGGGTCTACATCGACGCCAAGGACTGTCCAGGTGCGGTGCGGACCTTGAACGAGGGCGTGGCGAAGGGCTATCCGACGGTCCTGCTGCTGGCGGGTGCGATGTTCGAATCGGGCACCTGTCTGAAGCCGAGTTGGGCGCGCGCGGCCGAGTACTACCAGCGCGCCGACGCAGCCGGGCACCCTCGCGCCGCTGCGCGTCTGGCATCCGGCTACGCGGCGCCTGTGGGTGGGCCCGACAAGGCCGCGGCGATGTGGTGGGCCCTGCGAAGCGGCGCGGCGCTGCCCGAGGCATGTCGCTCGGTGGCGCCGCTGGTCGAAGATCCGGACCGTTTCGTCGCCGCGCTCAAAGGGTGGCCAGCCGCGCTCGTCGACGCCTGCACTTACGTGGTGGGCGTGACCAGCACCATCGGTGGCGACGTCGAATTCTCGAATCGGGCCGAGGCGTTCGGCATCAAGGGAACACTGACGCTCGTCTTCGAGCCGGCACGCGATGCCATTGAATTGAACACGCAGTCGATCGATTTCATCCAGTTGGACGGTGTCGTCAGCGGCAACACCCTGCTCGACCGGCAGAGCAAGAACGCCAAGCAGGATTTCGAGCGCGACATCCGCGCCGCCGCCGAACGCGCGCTGAAACGGTATCCAAAGCCGGCGGGCATCGATCCTTCGTGGAAGATGACGCAGCGTTTCGTCTTCGACTACGTGACGCGCTGAGTTGCTTATGGCGCCGCCGTATTTCTGGTCCTCACTGTCCTACCGATGGGGCAAATCGTCAGGTCGAGTGCATTTCCTCAGCCTGTGCCGTCCAGTGTCGGATCCGCTGGCGACTCATGGGTACAGGCGTGCACCATGGTTCTTGCGAGGTCCACTGATGCGCCGGTTCGCCGTCATGATGCTGGCCTGCGTCGCACCCGGGGTACTGGCCCAGGGGGCGCCGGCGTCACCGACGGAACCGTCGCGCCAGTTCGACGCGGCGCGCGGCGCCGAGCTGGACAACTGGCAGTGGCGGGCCCAGCGCGGCGTCGAGATGAGCGAACCGGAAAAGGCGGTGCAGGCCGTGCTCGAGGCGGTGACACAGCGCGATTGCAGCGCCGCGGCGACCCGGCTCAACGCCGGCCTCGCCAAGGCCTATCCCGAGGTCGTGGTGCTGGCCGGCGCGATGTACGAGGAGGGCATTTGCCTCAAGCCGAACTGGCAGCGCGCCGCGAGCTTGTACGAGCGTGCTGCGGCAGCCAAGCACCCAGGCGCGGCGGCGCGGCTCGCCGCGGGGTACGCGTCGCCGGCCGGCGGACGCGACCTGGCGGCATCGCTGTGGTGGGCCTTGCGGGCGCGTACCGCGCTGCCAAGCGCCTGCACGCAGGTGACGCCGCTCGTCGACAATCCCGACAGGTTCGTGGCCGCGCTCAAGGGCTGGCCTGCAGGACAACTCGGCCACTGCGTCTACATGGGTGCGGTCATGGCCACGGTGCAGGCCGAGATCGAGGCGCCGGGCCTGGCGGCGGCCTATGGTCTCGAGGGCACGGTGAGGCTGTCGTTCGTCCCCGAGGCGTCGCGCATCGACATCACGGAGGATCTGTCGCCTGCCGTCGTGCCGACCGGCGTGCTCTCGGATGCCGCCACACGTGAGCGTGACCTGCGTGCGGCGCGCACCGCGCTGTCGGGCTACCTGCGACAGCTGGCCGACCGCGCCGTGAAGCGCTACGAGAGACCGGCCGCGTTGCCGGCAGGATGGCGCGCCGATGCCGAACATGCGGTCAGGGTCTCGCGCTGAGGGGCGCCAGCGGCGCGCGGCCGCGGTGGCCATGGGCCGCCCGGCCGCTTCGCGCACGCCCGTGCGGGTGAAGAGCTTGGGCGACAGGACGGTGAAGTAGCAGCATGACAACCTCACTGGACGAACTGCGCACCTTCTTCGCGAGCGCGCCCTTCATGGTCGACCTCGGCATCGAGCCGATCGCGGTGGCCGAGG
>JAOUIM010000385.1 GCA_029884035.1 Aquincola sp.
TCGCCCTCGCGATCGATCACCGCGAATTCGGCCAGCCTCGCACGGCGCTCGGTCAATGCCCATTGGAGGCGGCGGTGCCAGAACGCCTCGCCACGGGCGGCCGTGGCGTCGGCAGGCCCGGGTGCCGCGTCGGCGTGTGCGGAGAACGGCCCGTCGCTCTCGGCACGTGCCAGCGCGAGGTCGGCGCGTGCCAGCAAAGCGCCCGCCTGGGGACCATCGCGCTCGCGCAACCAGTCCACCGCGCCGACGTGAACGGCGATGCGCGGCAGCGCGCCCGAATCGTCTGTCGACAGCACCGCGCGCAACTTCGCGGCCAATGCGGGCGCGGCCTGCGTTGCCAGCGTGGCGCCCGGGATCACGCAGGCGAAGTCCGCGCCGTTCAGGCGTCCGGCTACGGCGCCAGGGACGTCGCCGTCGTGCAGCACCTCGGCAACCGAACGCAGCGCCCGGTCCGTCGAGTCGCGGCCGAGCACACGATTCAGGCCTGCCAGGTCGGCCACGCGCACGAGGAGCAGGCAGGCGCTCGCGTGCTCCGAGTCGTCGCCGACGATCGCGGCGAGCCGTTGCAGGAAGTGCGCGCGGTGGGGCAAACCGGTCAGCGCATCCTCGTGCGCTTCACGTCGCAACTGCTCCACCTGCACAGCTTGCGCCTCGAACAGGCGACGCACACGCTCGACCATCGCGTTCATCGCCTGCGCGACGCGGCGCAACTCGGGCACCACCGGTTCCTCCACCTGCACGTAGCGCCCTTCGACCAGCGCATGGGCCTGCGCCACCGTGGCATCAAGCGGGCGCCGTATGCGGCGCACCGCGGCCGCCGCGAGGGCCATCGCCGCGGCGCCGATCAGCGTGAGCAGCAGCGCCGATCGCGACCCGCCACGCCACAACTCGTCATGCGCATAGGCCACGTGGCTCGTCACCTCGACGCGGCCGAGCGCGCGCCAGCCGTCGCTGACCTGGGCCACGCCGGTCGGCGATTCGATCGGCCACAGTGCCGCGAACCAGGCCGGCGCGTCGCGCGCTGGCACGTCGGCGGCGCGCTCGAAGGCCGTGCTGCCGTCGGCACGTACGAAACGGATGCGGCGGTAGAACCCGGTGTCGAACTGCGCCGCGAGCAGCAGTTCCATCAGTTGCGCGTCTCCCTTCTGCTGCGACAGTGCGAGCGCAAGGCTCTGTGCGTTATCGCTGTTCTTGACCCGCAGTTGCGTGGCCAGGGTGTCGCGGGCGGCGTGCAGGTTCACGCCGACGGCGCCGGCCAGCGCCAGCAGGACGACGGCGGCCAGCAGCAGCCCGATCTGTCGCATGAGACTCATGACATCACCATACCTTCCTTCGAAGAACTCGGCGCGCTGCACTGGGGATTGCACTCCCCTCAACGACCGTCGGGCATCGCATCGCGCGGTACTTGCTTGTGTTCACTGGAAGCCTTCGGCCCGGGCTTTGGTCAGCACGTCGCGCCAGCGCGACAGTCTCGCCTGGGGATCGCCGGCGCTCTGCGCACCCACGCCCTGCCAGAGCCCCTCGCTGTTGAAACTGAACACGGGTGTGAGATCGGGTCGGCGCGACGCGGGGCGCACGCTTGTGACCAGGTTGTCGAGGATGAGCGGCTCCGCACCCGGCTCGGCGTAGTACGCCAGCACCATGTGTGCCTGCCCCTCTGCACCCGCGACCGCACCCGTTGTGCCGCTGCCCGTCTGCAGCCGAACGTAGACCAGGCGCAGTCGCGATGCCGGCGTGCCCAGCGCGAGCAGGCTGAAGTACTTGGCGATCGCGAAGTCCTCGCAGTCGCCCTGGCCCTTCTCGAGCAGTTCAAGCGGGCTGGCCCAGTGGTCGGGCTCGCCCCAGGTCTCGCTGTCCTCGCGGAACAGGATGCGTCGGTTGAACCAACCGTTGACGGTCGACAGCTGGGTTTCCTCGTCCTGCGCGGCGCCCTGTTGCAGCATCGCCTGCAAGGGAGCCACGGCGGCGACGGCACGCGGTCCCAATCGCTGCGCCGCGCCTTGCATCCGCGCCACGTCGAAGGCGCAGGTCGCGGCGGCGACCGCCAGCGCAAGGCAGCTGACGGTGCCGCGCAGCAGTGGACCGCGCATGCGACGGATCAACACCGGCGCGAAGGGCAGCCGCAGCGGCAGGGACGAAGGGGAGGCGTTGGGAGTCAAGGCGCGAAGCGAGGGCGGGCTCGGGCGAACCCCCATCCGATGCGTCATCGGCCGTCGCGGCGTGGTTTGCAGCATCTTGCGACGAAGCGTGGCGGCGTCGGGCATCTTGCCGTGGAATACTGCCGCCCGCGCGGCGTCGGGCCCTTCAGCGACTGACCGCGGCACCTACACTCGCGCAGTAATAACTCGTCACAACTTGGGTGAGTCGCTGCCGCTCGGGCTTGGCTGATCCACGGACCTCCACGAATGCACCGATCGCTGTTCAGACTCACCGCCGTGACGGCAGCCCTGCTGTGGGCTCATGTGGTCCAGGCTCAAGCCTCGCCGCCGCCCGTGGCCAGCGACATTGCGCTGCGCAGCGCGGCCCAGAAGGCCATTGCCGCAAATCCCGAAGTCAGCGCACGGCTCAATGCATTGCGTGCCTCGTCTGCGGCGATCGAGGCGGTGCGCGGCGGTTTGCGACCGAAGGTCGATCTCGAAGCCTCGGCTGGACGCACCGACGACCGGATCACCACGCGCACCCCCGAAACCACCCACCTTTCACGCAATGGCGTTGCCGTTTCGCTGACCCAGCTGCTGTGGGACGCCAACGTGATCCGCAGCGACATCGAGCGCGCGAGCAGCGAGCAGCGCGCGCGCTGGTTCGAGTTTCTTGACAGCACCGAGACGACCGCGCTCGAGGCCGTGCGCGCGCACCACGATGTGATGCGCCAACGCGCGCTCGTCGCCCTGGCCGAGGACAACTACGTGCAGCACCGCTATGCCGCCACCCAGATCGGCAGCCGCGTGCGCGCCGGCGTGGGCCGCGGCGTCGACCTCGAGCAGGCCAACGCGCGCCTCGCGCTGGCCGAAAGCAACCTCACGACCGAAACCGCCAACCTGCATGACGTGATCGCGCGCTACGCCCGCATCGTGGGCGAATTGCCGCCAGCGCGCGTGGGCAAGGCCAGCGCCTCTACCGTCGGACTGCCCGGCAGCGCCGGCGAGGCGATGACGCAGGCCGTTCTCGCCAGCCCGGCGATCAGCGCCGCGATCGAGAACCTGCGCGCCACGCGCGCCACCGGCCGCGGCCGGGAAGGCGCTGCGTGGCAACCACGCGTGGAGGCGCGGGTGCGTGCCGGTGCCGGGCGCAACTTCGACGGCGTGCCCGACCAGAAGCGCGACACGAGTGCGGAGGTGGTGCTGAACTGGAACCTCTACAACGGCGGCAGCGATCAGGCGCGCATCCGGCAGGCGGCGGATGCGGTGAACCAGGCCGCCGATCTGCGCGACAAGGCCTGCCGCGACACGCGTCAGGTGGCGGCGATCGCTTTCAACGACACGCGCAAGTTCGCCGAGCAGCTCGAGCAGCTCGACCGCAACGTGCTGGCGATCGAGAAGGCGCGCGACGCCTACCGCCAGCAGTTCGACATCGGCCAGCGCAGCCTGCTCGACCTGCTGAACGCGGAGAACGAACTCTTCACCGCACGTCGCGCCTACGTGAATGCCGAGCAGGACCTGCTGATCGCACAGGCGCGCACGCTGGCGTCATCTCAGCGGCTGACGACGCAACTGGGTCTGACGCGCATGGAGACCACCGGCCTGGACACGCCCTTGGCCGCCAGTGCCG
>JAOUIM010000386.1 GCA_029884035.1 Aquincola sp.
TTCGAGCGCACGATGCAGATCACCCCGAAGCAGGTGGATCTGCCCGGCGCCGGCCAGTGCGCCGAAGTGATCGGGATTGCGCTTGAAGACCTCGTCGCAGTCCCGCAACGACCGCTCGTTCTCGCCCCTCAGGAAGTAGATCGTCGCGCGCTTGTTCCAGCCCTCGGCGAAGGCGGGCTTGCGGCGGACGATGTCGTTGAACGTGGCGAGCGCATCGTCGAGCGCCGCCGCGTGCATCTGCGCGACGCCGCGTGCGTACAGCGTGTCGATCGCCGGGTCGCCGGAACGGCCCCAGATCTGCCACAGGGCGGCTTCGGCCGAAATGCGGACTCGAGGATCGGCGTCGGCCAGTCGTTCGATGACGCGGCTGGCATCGGCCATCGATCCGATCTCGGCCAGCCGATCGACCGCAGCCAGGCGCGCCGCGGCTTCCTTGTGCGACAGGCCGGCGAGCGCCTGGTCGCGATTGAGCGCTGCCGCCAGCACGGCACTCGCCATCAGCACGGCGGCCAGCGCACCGATCCATCGTCGACGGACTCTCATCGTGCTCCTCGGCCAAATCGAAGTCTGCGGCGCAGTTCTCAGGATCTCCCGAACACCTTCGGCGATCACTGTAGCGTCAACAGGGCCTGGCTCGATCCGCAGCGATCGCCGCGCGCCGGTTCACAGCGTGCTCACCAGATGCCCGCCATCGACCGGAATCACCGCACCGGTCATGTACGAGGATGCATCCGAGGCGAGCAACAGCAGCGGCCCGTCGAGCTCGGGCATCCGGCCGGTGCGCTTCTGCGGCACGCGCGCCACGACCGCCTGCCCCGCCTCCGAGCGCAGGAAGTCGCGGTTGATGTCGGTCTCGAAATAGCCCGGCGCGATCGCGTTGACGCGGATGCCCCGCTCGGCCCACTCGAGCGCCAGCGCCTTCGTCAGTTGCACCACCGCCGCCTTGGTCGCCGCGTACGACGCGACCTGCGCCCGCACGCGAAGGCCGAGGATCGACGCGATGTTGATGATCGAGCCAGGCACACCTGCGCGGACCATCTCGCGCGCCGTCGCCTGGGCAACGCGAAACACGCCGGACAGGTTCACGTCGACGACATCGTTCCAGTCCTCCTCCGTCACGTCGAGGCTGGGCCCGCGCACCGCGGTGCCCGCGTTGTTGACGACGATGCGCACGACGCCCAGATCCGCACTCGCCCGTGCGATGGTGTCGCGAACGCTTGCGGCATCGGTCACGTCCACCGCGTAGGCGCGCACATCGGCGGGGCGTTCCACGGCTCGGCCCACCTCGTCGGCCATCGCGCGCCCGAGTTCGATGCGGCGTCCGACGAGGGCGACTTTGGCGCCGTGCTCCGCCAGCACGCGCGCGAAGTGCAGTCCCAGGCCACTGAAGGCGCCGGTGACCAGGGCGGTGCGTCCACGCAGATCGGTCGCGTTCATCACGGGTGTCCCGTTGGCCAGAGCGCTGCGAGCATAGCGGCAATGCCCTACCTGGCGCAGGGCGTGCAGGCTCCGCGGCGATCGTGCGGCGTCGGCGCTCGTCGCTGGTCGTGGCCCCGGCCGGCGCCGGAGTCAGTGCAGCAGTGTCGAGGTGGCCAGGGCGTCTTCGAGCCTCGTGCTCGGCGAGCCGTACGGGAGCCTTTCCAGCATGGCCGTGACGTGCTCGGCCGCCAGCGGTCGACCCATGAGGTAGCCCTGGCCCAGGTGGCAACCCATGTCTCGGAGCTGATCGAACTGCGAGGTCGTCTCGATTCCCTCGGCGACCACGTCCTTGCCCAGCGAATTGCCCAGCTGCACGATCCCGCGCACCACCATCGACTCCTTGGAGCCGACGATCAGCTTGCGCACGAACGAGCGGTCGACCTTGAGGCTGTCGATCGGCAGGGTGGAAAGGTGCGCGAGCGAAGAGTAGCCGGTGCCGAAGTCGTCCACGCTCAGGCGCACGCCCATCTGCCGCAACTCTTCGAGCATCGGCAGCGCGTTCTCGATGTGCGCCATCAGGATGTTCTCGGTCAACTCCAGTGTCAGGTGCATCGGATGCACGCCGGCCGCGAGCATGGTCTGCGCGACGCGGGCCGACAGGCCCGGCTGCGCGAGATCCTTGCCCGACAGGTTGACCTGCATGCGCAGCTCGGCGAAGCGCTCGTCGAGCTGGTGCCACTCGCGCAGCTGGGCGCAGGCGCGCTTGAGCACGCGGTCCGTCAGCGCCACGATCAGCCCCGAGTCCTCGGCCACCGGGATGAAGACATCCGGGCCGATCGGGCCCAGCTCGGGATGGTTCCAGCGTGCGAGCGCCTCGAAGCCGACGAGGGTGTTGGTGCGCAGTTCGAAGAGGGGCTGGTAGACGACTGCGATTTGCCCCTGCTCGATGGCGCGCGCGAGGTCTCCTTCGAGGCGCAGGCGCTGGGACACCTCGGCATGCAGGGTGATGTCGAACAGGGCATAGCGTGCCTTGCCCGTGGCCTTGGCGCGGTACATCGCGATGTCGGCATCGCGCAGCACGCTGTCGGGGTCGGTGTAGCCGATCGCGCTCGTGGTGATGCCGATGCTCGCGCTGGTGGTCCATTCGGTGGTCGCGATCGAGAACGGCTCGCGCAGCGCGTCCAGCAGCCGTTCGGCCAGTGCCACCGGCGCCCCGTCGTCGTGGAAACGCTGCATGAGCACCGCGAACTCGTCGCCACCCAGGCGCGCGATGATGTCGTTCGGTCGCAGCCGGCTCTTCACGCGCTGCGCCACCTGGTTGAGGAACAGGTCGCCGGCGCTGTGGCCCAGGCTGTCGTTGATCAGCTTGAAGCGATCGAAGTCGAGGAACAGCACCGCGAAGCGCTGCGACGGATCCGTCTGCGCGCGCGCCACGGCCTGCCCGAGGTGATCGAGCAAGCGGCGGCGATTGGGCAGGCCGGTGAGCGTGTCGTGGAAGGCCAGTTCCTGCAGGCCTTCCTCGGCGCGGCGGCGTGCGCTGATGTCCTGCACCTGCAGGATCAGGCAGGGCGTGGCCGAACCCGGCTCCGAGAAGTAGCTGCAGTGCAGCGTCGCCCATACGGTGCTGCCGCCGCGGTGACGGCATCGGAGCTCGAGCTCGAAGTTGTCGAAGTCGCTGTCGCCCACGCGTGCGAGCTGCGTGTCGAGCGCATCGCGGTCGATCACGTCGACGCAGTCGCGGAACGGAGCATGGTCCAGGTCTTCATCGCTGGCACCAAGCAGAGTGTGCAATGCCGGGTTGGACTGCAGGATCTGCCCGTCGAAGTCCAGCAGTGCCATGCCGATCGACGCGTGCGTGAAGGCGCTGTGAAAGCGCCGCTCGCTGGCCTGCAGCTCCTGCATGTAGCGGGTCGAGAGCTCGGCCTCGCGCGCGGCGGCGTGCGCCGCGGCTTCGGCCTCGCGGGCTGCGGCCATCTCGGCCGCCTCGCGTGCGGCGGCATTCGCCTCCTGCTGGCGGTTGTAGTAATGGAACGCGGCGAGCAGCGCACCCAGCAGCGGCACCACTGCCAGCAGCACGGTCATGCCCGATTGGCGATACGACAGGAAGAGCAGCGCCGCCACGGCGGCGCTGCCCGCGTAGGCAAAGCCGACCCAGCCCATCACGCCCACCAGGTGCGCCCACAACAGCCGTTCGTTACGCTTGAGCAGCGGCAGCGCGGTCACGAGCATCGCATTGACCACGAAGTAGCCGAGCGAGAACGCCATGGCGGCTACCATCAGCACGCCGTCGTTGAACCAGCCCAGGCGCTCGAGCTCGCCGATGGCGGCGAACAGGAGCGTGCCTGAC
>JAOUIM010000034.1 GCA_029884035.1 Aquincola sp.
GGCGACGATCTTGGTGGCCGCTTCGGCCATGGTGTCGGCACTGATGATCGGCAGGCCCGACTCCCTGAGCATCTTCTTGCCCACGTCTTCGTTGGTGCCCTTCATGCGCACCACCAGCGGGATGCTAAGGTGCACCGCCTTGCACGCGGCGACTACGCCCTCGGCAATCGTGTCGCAGCGCATGATGCCGCCGAAGATGTTGACCAGGATGCCCTTGACCTTCGGGTTCTTGAGCATGATCTTGAAGGCCTCGGTCACCTTCTCGGCGGTGGCGCCGCCGCCCACGTCGAGGAAGTTCGCCGGCTCGCCGCCGAACAGCTTGATCGTGTCCATCGTCGCCATCGCGAGGCCCGCACCGTTGACGAGGCAGCCGATATTGCCGTCCAGACTGATGTAGGACAGGTCGAACTTGCTCGCTTCGACTTCGGCCGGGTCCTCTTCGTCGAGGTCGCGGTAGGCCACGATCTCGGGATGACGGAACAGAGCATTGGAGTCGAAGTTGAACTTCGCATCCAGCGCCTTGATATGGCCGTTGCCCTCGAGGATCAGCGGGTTGATCTCGGCCAGACTCGCATCGGTGCCCATGTAGCAGGCATAGAGCTTCTTGAACACGTCGACCGCCTGCGCCTTGCTGGGGGTGGGCACGCCGATGCCGTCGGCCAGTTGCATGGCCTGGGCGTCTGTCAGGCCCACGGCCGGATCGACGAAGACCTTGATGATCTTCTCGGGGGTCTTTCGCGCCACTTCCTCGATGTCCATGCCGCCCTCGGAACTCGCCATCATCGCGACCTTCTGCGTCGCGCGGTCGGTGAGCGCCGCCGCGTAGTACTCCTTCTTGATGTCGGCGCCTTCCTCGATCAGGAGCCGGCGCACCTTCTGGCCACCGGGGCCGGTCTGGTGCGTCTTCAACTGCATGCCCAGAATCTGGCCGGCGAGTTGCTCGACTTCGGACAACGATCGCGCCAGCTTGACGCCGCCGCCCTTGCCGCGGCCGCCGGCATGGATCTGGGCCTTGACGACCCAGACGTTGCCACCGAGCTTCTGTGCCGCCTCGGTGGCTTCGCGCACCGAGAAAGCCGGGTAGCCGCGGGGCACGGGTACGCCGAACTGGCGCAGGACTTCCTTGCCTTGGTATTCGTGGATCTTCATGGGGAGTCCGCGGCGGACGGGGCCGCAGTTCAGGCGGTTTCGGGCTCGGGGGAATTTAGCATGGTGACTTGTGCGGACCCTGACGCGAGGCCGACGCGCTCGCGCAGGCGCCCGGCCACCCGCGGCCGCGCTATGGCGTCAGCGCGCGCGGGCGGTGGGCCGGATCAGTCGTCGTCGCGGCCCTGCACCACGCGCCGGATCACCTCGGCGGCAAAACCCCGGGCGGCCAGGAACCGCATCTGTTTCGAGCGGGCCGCGGCATCGGTGGCCGGCTCGGCGCCAAATTTGCGCGCCCACACGCCACGGGCGCGGTCGAATTCGGAGGCGCGCAGTTGCGCCGCCGTGTCGGCATCCAGCGAAGCGTCATGGCGCGACAACTCCTGTTCGATCCTCCGCTGCCCGTAGCGTGCGGCGCGGGCATGGACCCTGGACTCGACGAATCGCGCCTCGCTCAGATAGCGGTGTGTCGCCAGCCAGTCGAGCAGGCAGTCGATCTCTGCCGTGCGGTCCGGCCGCTCGGCCGGGTCGAGGCCTGCATCGCCAAGCCTCGCCGCACGCAGCAGCTTGCGCCGCAATTCCAATCGACTGTGCTCGCGCTGCGACAACCATCGCAATGCGCGCGCCTTCAACGACAGGGGCGGCCGCGCCGCCATCGCAATCAGCTCTCGGGTGTCGTGGGCAACAAGGGGATGCCCATGGACTCGCGCACCTTGTTCTCGATTTCGACCGCGAGATCGGGGTTCTCGCGCAGGAACTCGCGCGCATTGTCCTTGCCCTGGCCGATCTTCTCCCCGTTGTAGGCATACCAGGCGCCGCTCTTGTCGAGCACCTTGGCGTTGACACCCATGTCGATGATCTCGCCCTCGCGGCTGATACCCTCGCCGTAGAGGATGTCGAACTCGGCGGTCTTGAACGGCGGGCTCACCTTGTTCTTGACGACCTTGACCTTGGTCTCGCTGCCGATGACCTCTTCGCCCTTCTTGATGCTGCCGGTGCGGCGGATGTCCAGGCGTACCGAGGCGTAGAACTTCAGCGCGTTGCCGCCGGTCGTCGTCTCGGGGTTGCCGAACATCACCCCGATCTTCATGCGGATCTGGTTGATGAAGATGACCATGGTGTTGGTCTTCTTGATCGTCGCCGTGAGCTTGCGCAGGGCCTGGCTCATCAGGCGCGCCTGCAGGCCGGGCAGGCTGTCGCCCATCTCGCCCTCGAGCTCGGCCTTGGGCGTGAGCGCAGCCACCGAATCGATCACCACGAGGTCGATCGAGCCCGAGCGCACCAGCGCGTCGACGATCTCGAGCGCCTGCTCGCCGGTGTCTGGCTGACTGATCAGCAGCTCCTGCAGGTTGATGCCCAGCTTCTGTGCGTAGCCGGTATCGAGCGCATGCTCGGCATCGATGAAGGCGCAGGTTCCGCCGGTCTTCTGCATTTCGGCGATCACCTGCAGCGTCAGCGTGGTCTTGCCGCTCGATTCGGGACCGTAGATCTCGACCACGCGGCCGCGTGGCAGGCCGCCGATGCCCAGCGCGATGTCCAGGCCGAGTGAGCCCGTGGACACCGCCTCGATCGCCTCGACCGCCTCGCCGTCGCCCAGGCGCATGATCGAGCCCTTGCCGAACTGCTTTTCGATCTGCGCCAGGGCCGCCTGCAGGGCCTTGGCTTTCTCGGTGTTCAGGGCTTTGACGGGGGCGTCCATGCGTGCGATCTCCGGCTGGTGGGTTTGGCGAGGGATGATACCCGACAGCTGGATATTCGTACAGCTATCGCGGAGCGTCAAGCCTGCGTCTCGTCGGGCTCCCTAGAATGATCCGGAGCGCCGCCCCGATGCAGGGCGGCATGGATTGCGAGGAGACAAGCGATGCGCGTGCTGATCGCCGAAGACGACCAGGTGCTTGCCGACGGCCTGCTGCGTTCGCTGCGTGCCACCGGCTACGCGGCCGACCATGTGGCCAGTGGCAGCGAGGCCGATGCCGCACTGGCCTCGCACGAGTTCGATCTCGTCATCCTCGACCTGGGGCTGCCGAAGCTGCATGGCCTGGAAGTGCTGCGCAAGATGCGTGCGCGCGGCTCCAAGGCACCGGTACTGATCCTGACCGCGGCCGACAGCGTCGAGCAACGCGTCAAGGGCCTCGACGCGGGCGCTGACGACTACATGGCCAAGCCGTTCTCGCTGCAGGAGCTCGAGGCGCGTGTGCGTGCGCTGATGCGGCGCGGGCTCGGTGCGGCCACGGCGCTGGTCAAGCACGGCCCGCTGGCCTTCGACGCGACCGGGCGCGTGTGCTACATCAACGACCAGATGATCGAGCTGTCGGCGCGCGAGATCTCGCTGCTGGAGGTTCTGCTGCAGCGTGCCGGCAGGCTGGTGAGCAAGGACCAGCTGGTCGAGCGCCTGTGCGAATGGGGCGACGAAGTCAGCAACAACGCGATCGAGGTCTACATCCACCGCCTGCGCAAGAAGATCGAGCAAGGCCCGATTCGGATTGCGACGGTGCGCGGCCTGGGCTATTGCCTCGAAAAGATCAACGGGTGAAGACATGAGGTCCTGTCGCGCACGTTGCCTCCACGCGGCACAAGCCGGGGGCGGGGGCCGCGCCTCCACGGCGAGCCCCGGTCCGTCACGAGGCGGAGGCCGCGCAGCGGCCTGAACCGAGGTGCCCGGGGCCGGCCCACGGGAACCGCCGCCGCAGCGTTCGCTGTTCGGCGACATCCTCGACTGGCTGCTCGTCCCGCTGCTGTTGCTCTGGCCGATGTCGGTCGTGGTGATCTGGGTGGCCGCGCAGGGCATCGCCAACCGCCCGTTCGACCGAGAACTGGGCGAGACCGCGCGCTTGCTGGCTCGGCGCGTGAGTTTGCAGGCCGGTTCGCCGCCGCTGGCGCGCATCAACCTGCCCGACGCTTCGGCCGCGCTGCTGCGCGGCGACAGCAACGACAGCCTGTTCTTCCAGGTGCTCGGCACCCGCGGCGAACGCATTGCGGGCGACCGCGATCTGCCTGTTCCCAACGAGGTGCCGATCCCGGGCGCCGACGTGCGATTCCGCGACGACATGGTCGACGAGCGGCCGGTGCGGGTGGCCTATCTGTGGGTGCCGATGGCGCCCCAGCAGGGTGCGAAGCCGCCCCTCGTGCAAGTCGCCGAGACCTTGGACAAGCGTTCGCAACTGGCCACGGAGATCGCGCGCGGCGTGATGCTGTCGCAGTTCGCGATCCTGCCGCTCGCGGTGTTGTTGATCTGGTTCGCGCTGACGCGCGGGCTGCGTCCGCTCGACGTGCTGCAGCGCCACATCCGCCAGCGGGCGAGCAGCGACCTGTCGCCGATCGACGGCCGCTCGGTTCCCGAGGAGGTGACTCCGCTGGTCGGCGCCATCAACGACCTCCTGGCGCGGCTGGACCGCTCGATCGCGGCGCAGAAACACTTCCTGGCAGACGCGGCGCACCAGCTCAAGACGCCCTTGGCGGGCCTGCGCATGCAGGCTGAACTCGCCCAGCGCGATGCCGCCGAGAACGGAGGCGACCCGAAGGCGGTCAGGCGCTCGCTTCAGCAGATCGCACGCTCGTCGCAGCAGGCCGCGCACATGGTCAACCAGTTGCTGTCGATGGCGCGCGCCGAGGACATCGGCGAGGCCCGCCGGGTGCAGCCGTTCAACCTGGTGGCCGTCGTGACCGAGGCGGTGCGCGACTTCGTTCCGCGCGCACTCGCCAAGGGCATCGATCTGGGCTACGAAGGGCCGGCCGCTGGCGACGCGCAAGCGCCGCGCGTGGTGGGCGAGGCGGTGCTGGTGCGCGAAGCGGTGCGCAACCTGGTCGACAACGCGGTCCAGTACACGCCGGGCGGCGGCACGGTGACGGCGCGCGTGCTGACCGATCCCTATGGTCAGGTCGTCGTGGTCCAGGTCGAGGATAACGGTCCCGGCATCCCGGAAGGCGAGCGCGACCTGGTGTTCCAGCCGTTCTACCGCGCGCTTGGCACCGAGGTCGACGGCTCGGGCCTGGGGCTGGCCATCGTGCGCGAGGTCGCCGAGCGGCATTCGGGCACGGTGTCGATCGAACCGACACATCCACGGGCGGACTCGCCGGGCACGCGCGTCAGCCTGCGCCTGCCCCTGAAGGGGCCGTAACTCAGGTCTGCATGAGACGCCGGCTGCGTGCGATCGACATCAGGATGCCGATCGCGAGGCCCAGCGTCACCATCGCGGTGCCGCCGTAGCTGACGAAGGGCAGCGGAATGCCCACGACGGGCAGGATGCCGCTGACCATCCCCATGTTGACGAACACGTAAGTGAAGATCGACAGGGTCAGCGCGCCGGCGAGCAGCCGTGCGAACAGGGTGGGTGCATCGGCGGCGATCATCAGGCCGCGGAAGATCAGGAAGGTGAATGCCGCCAACAGCCCGAGTGTGCCCGCCAGACCGAACTCCTCGGAAAACGCGGCGAACACGAAGTCGGTCGTGCGCTCGGGGATGAACTCCAGGTGCGTCTGGGTGCCCTGCATGAAGCCCTTGCCGGTGGTGCCGCCCGAGCCGATCGCGATCATGCCCTGCAGGATGTGGAAGCCCCTGCCCAGCGGGTCCTTGCTCGGATCGAGCAGGGTGCATATGCGCTGCTGCTGGTAGTCCTTGAGCAACGGCCACTTCATGCCTGCCTCGCAGATCGTCGGCTCGGACACGACTACCGCGACGACACCGATCGCCGCCGCGACCATCACCGGCACGATCAGCTTCCAGCTCAGGCCGGCGAAGAAGATCACGTACAGGCCGGCCGAGAAGATTAGGATCGCGGTGCCGAGGTCGGGCTGCTTGGCCACGAGGCCGAACGGCACGAGCAGGATCAGCGCCGCCACCGCCCACTGAAGCGCGCCCAACTTGCCCTCACAGCGCTGGAACCACCAGGCCATCATCAATGGCGTCGCGAGCTTGAGGATCTCGCTGGGCTGGATCACGATGCCCAGCTGAAGCCAGCGTGTTGCGCCCTTGCGCGTGATGCCGAACATCGCCGTGGCGATCAGCAGCGCGACGCCTACCGTGTAGATGGGGATCGCGAGCGCCATCAGGCGGTTCGGCGGCACCTGCGCGACGACCCACAGGATCAGCAGCGCGATCAGCATGTTGCGGCCATGGTCGACAAAGCGCGTGCCGTGGTCGAAGCCGGCCGAGTACATCGTCACGAGGCCGAATGCGGCGAGCACGAGCACCGCGGTGGCGAGTGGTCCGTCGAAGCCGAACAGGACCGGCTTGACGCGCTGCCACAGGGTCGGCTGGTCGAATGCGGCGCTCATTGCGGCGGTGCGGCGCTCGTGCCGAGCACCGGGATGTCGCGCGCGAGTCGCGGCGTGCCCACCGGCGCGGTGGTCTTGCCCTGCTGCGTCAGCGCGATGTCTTCCTCGCTCGGGTACTGGCCGAGCAGCAGGTAGTCGAACACGCGGCGCGCGATCGGCGCGGCCGACATCGAGCCGAAGCCCGCGTTCTCGACGACCACGGCCACCGCGACCGTCGGCGCCTCGACGGGTGCGAAGGCGATGTACAGCGAGTGGTCACGCTTGCGCTCGTCGGCCTTGATCTGGCTGTACTTCTCGCCGGCCTTCAGGCCGACCGCCTGCGCGGTTCCGGTCTTGCCGCCGCTCTGGTAGGCCGCGCCAGCGAAGGCCGCGCGCGAAGTGCCTTCGCGCGTGACGCCGTTCATCGCGTTGACGATCACCTCCACATGCTCGCGCCTGAGCGGCAGCGGCTCCAGCGCGTCGCTCGCGACGCGCCGCCGCTCCTGGGTCATCACGTCCTCGATCTCGCGCACCAGCCGCGGCCTGAAGCGCTGGCCTCCGGTGGCCAGCGTCGACACCGCCGTGGCCATCTGCAGCATGGTGAAGTTGTTGTACCCCTGGCCGATGCCCAGGGAGATGGTTTCGCCGGCGTACCACTTCTGTTGCTCGGGCTTGGAGAACCGGCGCCTTTTCCAGGCCGTGGAAGGCAGGTCGCCGGTCACCTCGCCTTGCAGGTCGATGTCGGTCTTGCGGCCCAGACCGAACGGTTCGAGCTCGTCGTGGATGAGGTCGACGCCCATCTCGTTGGCCAGGCTGTAGAAGTACACGTTGCTTGAGGTCACGATCGCAGTGCGCATGTCCTTCGGGCCGGGGCGGTCGGTGTCGGGGCTGCCGAACGTGCGGCCGCCGAAGCTGAACGTCAGGTTGTCGATGATCACCGTGCTCGGCGAGCGCTTGCCGCTGTCGAGCGCAGCGATCGCCATGAAGGGCTTGTAGGTCGAGCCCGGCGGGTAGGTGCCACGCAGCGCGCGGTTGAGCAGCGGCTTGTCGATGTCCTCGTTGAGCTCGCGCCAGCTGTCCGCGTCGATGCCATCGACGAAGAGATTCGGGTCGAAGGTTGGCTTGGACACGAACGCCAGCACCTCGCCGTTTCGCGGGTCGATGGCCACCATCGCGCCGCGCCGATCGCCGTAGAGCTTTTCGACCATGGCCTGCAGCCGGATGTCCACCGACAGCATGAGCGTGTTGCCGGGGGTCGGCGGCCGCTGCGCGAGGCTGCGTGTTGCGCGGCCGCCGGCGCTGGTCTCGACCTGCTCGACGCCGGTCTGGCCGTGCAGCTCGCGCTCGTAGGCCTGCTCGAGCCCCAGCTTGCCGATGTATTCGCTGCCGCGGTAGTTGGCCTGCTCGTCCTCGTCCCAGTTCTCGTCGATGTCCTTCTTCTCGGCCTGGTTGATGCGTCCGATGTAGCCCAGCAAGTGTGAGCCGGTCTCGCCCAGCGGGTAGTTGCGGAACAACCTCGCCTTGACCTCGACGCCGGGAAAGCGGAAGCGTTGCGCCACGAAGCGCGCCACCTCCTCGTCGGACAACTTGGTGCGGATCGGCAGCGACTCGAAGTTCTTGCTGTCCTCCTGCAGGCGCTTGAATCGGCGCCGGTCCCGCGCGGTGATTTCGACCAGTTCGCCCAAGGCGTCGAACGTCACGTCGAGTGGGGCGCTCAGGCGAGACGGCGTGACCTCCAGCGTGTAGGCGGAGTAGTTGTTCGCGAGCACGACGCCGTTGCGGTCGAGGATCAGGCCGCGGTTGGGCACCACCGGCACGACGGCGATGCGGTTGGCTTCGGCCTGCGATGCGAGATCATCGTGCCTGAAGACCTGCAGGTACACGAGCCGAGTCGCCAGCAGGCCGAAGCAGAACAGCACGAACAGCGCTGCGGCGGCGAGCCGCGCGCGGAAGCCGCGCAGTTCGCGTTCGATGTCACGGATCTCGGACATCTCGGCCGATCAGGCGCTGCGTGCGCCTGTGTCGCTCGCGGACAGAGCGGCGATTCGCGAACCGTTCATAGCGGTCGATTCTCGTCCGGATCCGGCGCCCGGCGCTGCGGGGCCAGCAGGAGCACGGTGGCGACGGGCCACAGGGCCGCCTCGACGACGGGCGCGATGAAATACTGCCACCCGGGGAACAAGTCGCCGGCGGCCATGCGCACGAAGACAACCACGAGGTGCATTGCGAGGAACAGCGGCAGCACCTGCATGGCCTGCTGCAGCACCGGGAACCAGAGCAGCCGCCGGTGCAGTGCGATCGCGAAGAACGCCAGCAGCGCATAGGCCAGCGCATGCTGGCCGAGCAGCGCACCCTGGTGAACGTCCATCAGGAGGCCGAAGAAGAACGAGAGGCCCACGCCGATGCGCCGCGGCTGATGCACAGACC
Organism: Aquincola sp.; assembly: GCA_029884035.1. Lineage (GTDB taxonomy): Bacteria > Pseudomonadota > Gammaproteobacteria > Burkholderiales > Burkholderiaceae_C > CADEEN01. The sequence continues at coordinate 8,827 of JAOUIM010000034.1, forward strand.
AGAACGCGAGCGTGAGCGCGAGCAGGTCGGGCAGCACGGCGCTGCGGCCCAGCGGCAGCATGTTGAAGACGAGCGCGACGAGCAAGGTGAACGCCATGAACAGCGGGCTGGCCGGCAGCAGCAGCTGATCGCCGCGCGGCATGATGCTCACGGCGTCCTCCGCGTCGATGCACGCCGCGCGACGTGGCCGAATACCCGTCCGGGCTTGCCCGAGCCGCCGCGGCGGCGGACGGCGGTGCAGCTGGCCTGATGCCCGCTCCAGGGCGCGGCGATCACCGCTTGACCCTCCCGGCAGGCCGGGGCGGCGCCGAGGCAGGTTCGACGACCGGCCGCGGTGGCAGTTGCGCACCAAGCGGCTCGAGCACGAGCACGTGGCGCACGCCGTCGACCGATGCCAGGGGGGCGAGCGTCACGCGCGCAAACCCGCCCTCGGCCAGGCGCTCGACCGTCGCCACGCGGGCGACCGGCAAGGCCGCCGGGTAGACGCCGTCGACGCCCGAGGTATGCAGCAGGTCGCCCTCCCGGATGTCGGCGTTGGCAGCGACGAAGCGCAACTCCATCGCGGTGCCGCCGCCCACGCCACCGAAAGCCGCGGCACGCTGCTGCGTGCGCGTGTTCAGCAACGGGATCGCCGCATCCCTGTCGGTCAGCAGCGTCACCTCCGAAGACAGCGGGTACACGCGCGTGACCTGACCGATCACGCCGCCTTCGGTGATGACCGGCGAACTGGGCAGCACGCCCTGGGCGGCGCCGCGGTTGATGAACAGCTTTCGCGAGAACGGGTCGGTGGCCTCGTACATCACCTCGGCGGCCTGCGATCGAACGGCGAGCGAGGGCTTCAGTCCGAGCAGCGTGCGCAGGCTCGCGTTTTCGGCAGCCAGGCGATCGGCCGCAGCCACGCGCTCGGCCTGCTCGGCCAGCTGCTTGCGTGCCGCGTCCTCGGCGGCGAGCGCGCGGGTCAGACCCACGAAGTAGTCACTGCCGCCTTCGATCATCTGCACCGGCACCAGCAGCGCGCGCTGCACCGGCGCGAGCGCCGTGGCCATTGCCGCGCGTGCCGTCGTGACCCATTGCAGACGCGTGTCGGCGACCATCAGGAAGACCGCCAGCGCCGTGAAGAAGATCAGCTTGGAAAGCGCCGACTGGCCTTGGCGAAAGAACGGCGGCGGGGTGCGGTCGAGCGTCCCCAGCGGCATGGGAGCAGCTTACTCCGACGTGAAGATCGAGCCCAGGCGCTCCATGCGCTCCAGCGCCATGCCGCAGCCGCGCACGACGCAGGTCAGCGGGTCTTCGGCCACCAGCACCGGCAGGCCGGTTTCTTCGGCCAGCAGGCGGTCGAGGTCGCGCAGCAGTGCGCCACCGCCGGTGAGCATCATGCCGCGCTCGGCGATGTCGGCGCCCAGTTCGGGCGGTGTCTGCTCGAGCGCATTCTTCACCGCCGAGACGATCTGGTTCAGCGGCTCGGTCAGCGCTTCGAGGACCTCGTTGCTCGAGATCGTGAAGCTGCGCGGCACGCCCTCGGAGAGGTTGCGGCCCTTGACTTCCATCTCGCGCACTTCGCTGCCGGGAAAGGCCGAGCCGATTTCCTTCTTGATGGCTTCGGCGGTCTGCTCGCCGATCAGCATGCCGTAGTTGCGCCGGATGTAGTTGATGATGGCCTCGTCGAACTTGTCGCCGCCGACGCGCACGCTGCCCTTGTAGACCATGCCGCCGAGCGATACGACGCCGACCTCCGTCGTGCCGCCACCGATGTCGACCACCATCGAGCCCGACGCCTCGGCCACCGGCAGGCCGGCGCCGATCGCGGCGGCCATCGGTTCCTCGATCAGATGCACCGAACTCGCGCCGGCGGCCTCGGCCGCGTCGCGGATCGCGCGCCTCTCGACCTGGGTGCTGCCGCATGGCACGCAGATGATGATGCGCGGGCTCGGCGTGAACACACTGCGCGGATGGACCATCTTGATGAACTGCTTGATCATCTGCTCGGTCACCACGAAGTCGGCGATCACGCCGTCCTTCATCGGCCGGATCGCCTCGATGTTGCCGGGCACCTTGCCCAGCATCGCCTTGGCCTCGGTGCCCACGGCCTGGATCACCTTCTTGCCATTGGGCCCGCCTTCGTGGCGGATCGCCACGACCGACGGCTCGTCGAGCACGATGCCCTTGCCGCGAACGTAGATCAGCGTGTTGGCCGTGCCGAGGTCGATGGCAAGGTCGGTGGAAACGTAGCGGCGCAGGGAGGCGAACATGTCCAGGAGCAATCCAGGCGGCCGGCGTGAGGCCGCACTTGCAAGAAAACCCCCGGCCGCACGGGGCGGGCGAGGGTTCGTCGATGGCCGGGGATAATACCCCAAGCCCCCCGGCATCCCGTGCGGGAATGCACTGCCGGCCCAACCCTTGCACCCCGTTTCATCATGGCGCTGACCCCCGCCGACGTGAGCCGCATCGCGCATCTGGCGCGGCTCGATCTCGAGCCCGCCGAATCGGCGGCGATGCTCGGCCAGTTGAATGGCTTCTTCCGCATCGTCGAGCAGATGAGCGCGGTGGATACCAGCGGCGTGGAGCCGCTGTACACGCCGCTGGCCGCGGTGCACGCGAGCGAGTTGCGGCTGCGCGATGACCGCGTCACCGAGGGCGACGAGCGTGCCGCCAATCAGGCCAGTGCCCCGGCAGTCGAGGACGGCTTGTTTCTCGTGCCGAAGGTGATCGAGTGACGGCGCTGCACCATGAGGGCGTGGCTGCGCTCGGCCGCGCGCTGGCTTCCCGGCAGGTGTCGAGCGTGGAGGTCGTGTCGCATCTGCTCGGCCGCATCGAGGCGCACCGAGCGCTCGGCACGTTCCTGCATCTCGACGCCGGGCGCGCGCTCGAGGTTGCGCGGTCGATCGACGAGCGCCGTGCGCGGGGCGAGTCGCTCGCCCCGCTGGCCGGCGTGCCGATCGCGCACAAGGACATCTTCGTCACCAAGGGCGCGCCGAGTACCGCGGGCTCGAAGATGCTCGCCGGCTACGAGAGCCCGTTCGATGCGACCGTGGTGTCGCGCCTCGCACAGGCCGGCTGCGTCAGCCTGGGCAAACTCAACTGCGACGAGTTCGCGATGGGCTCGTCCAACGAGAACTCGGCGTTCGGCCCCGTGCGCAACCCCTGGGACACAGGTCGCGTGCCCGGCGGCTCCTCGGGGGGGTCGGCGGCGGCGGTGGCCGCGCGATTGCTGCCCGCGGCCACCGGCACCGACACCGGCGGCTCGATCCGACAGCCGGCGAGCTTTTCCGGCATCACCGGTATCAAGCCGACTTACGGCGTGTGCTCGCGCTGGGGCATGGTCGCGTTCGCATCGAGCCTCGACCAGGCCGGTCCACTGGCGCGATCGGCCGAGGACTGCGCACTGCTGCTGTCGGCGATGAGCGGCTTCGACGAGCGCGATGCCACCAGCGCACAGCGCCCGCCGCAGGACTTCGATGCCCAGATGCGTGCGCGGCGCACAGGAGCAAGCGCGAGCAAGCCGCTGGCCGGCTTGCGCATCGGCCTGCCCCGGGAGTTCTTCCCTGCCGCACTGGCGGCCGACGTCGGCGCCACAGTGCGTGCCGCGCTCGCCGCGTTCGAGGGGCTCGGTGCGACGCTCGTCGACGTGAGCCTGCCGCGCACCGAACTGTCGATCCCGGTCTACTACATCATCGCGCCGGCCGAGGCGAGCTCGAACCTGGGCCGCTTCGACGGTGTGCGCTACGGGCACCGCGCCGCGAAGTACGTCGATCTGCTGGACATGTACAAGAAATCGCGTGCCGAAGGCTTCGGGCCCGAGGTCAAGCGCCGCATCATGATCGGCACGTATGTGCTCTCGCACGGCTACTACGACGCCTACTACCTGCAGGCACAGAAGCTGCGCCGCATGATTGCCGACGACTTCCGGCAATGCTTCACCCAGTGCGATGTGATTGCCGGGCCCGTGGCGCCCACGGTCGCGTGGAAGCTGGGCGCGCAGGACGACGACCCGGTCGCCGCGTACCTCGCCGACATCTTCACGCTGCCGGCGAGCCTGGCCGGCCTGCCGGGCATGAGCGTGCCGGCGGGTTTCGGCGAAGGCGGCATGCCGGTGGGGCTGCAACTGATCGGCAACTACTTCGCCGAAGGCGAGTTGCTTCGTGCGGCTCACGCGTTCCAGCAGGCCACCGATTTCCACGCGCGCGTGCCGGAGGGCTTCCAATGAGCCCCCACGCTCGCATTCGCTCGCTGCGCGCCTGGGAGGCGGTGACCGCCGCGCGAGCGGCCGGGCGGAGGTCGCGGTGAGCGCCCTGGTCCGCGGCTACGAGGTGGTGATCGGCCTCGAGACGCACGCGCAGCTGTCCACTGCGAGCAAGATCTTCAGCGGCGCGTCGACCGCCTTCGGCGCGGCGCCCAACACACAGGCCTGCGCGGTCGACCTCGCGCTGCCGGGCACGCTCCCGGTGATGAACCGCGGCGCAGTCGAGCGTGCGATCCAGTTCGGCCTCGCGGTGGGTGCGAAGATCGCGCCGCTGTCGATCTTCGCGCGCAAGAACTATTTCTACCCCGATCTGCCGAAGGGCTACCAGATCAGCCAGTACGAGATCCCGGTGGTGCAGGGGGGAACGGTCGACATCGCCGTGGGCGAGCACCGGAAGACCGTGCGGCTGACCCGCGCGCACCTCGAGGAAGACGCCGGCAAGAGCCTGCACGAGGAGGTCCACGGCATGACCGGCATCGACCTCAATCGGGCCGGCACGCCGCTGCTGGAGATCGTCTCCGAGCCCGACATGCGTTCCTCGGCCGAGGCGGTGGCCTATGCCCGTGAGCTGCACAAGACGGTGGTGTGGCTGGGCATCTGCGACGGCAATATGCAGGAGGGGAGCTTTCGCTGCGACGCCAACGTCTCGGTGCGCAAGCCCGGCGCGCCCTTCGGCACACGGCGCGAGATCAAGAACCTCAACAGCTTCAAGTTCCTGCAGCAGGCGATCGACTTCGAGGTGCAGTGGCAGATCGACCGCCTCGAGGACGGCCTGCCGATCGAGCAGGCCACGGTGCTGTTCAATCCCGACAGCGGCGAGACGCGCGCGATGCGCAGCAAGGAAGACGCGCACGACTACCGCTACTTCCCGGATCCGGACCTGCCGCCGCTGGTGATCGCGCCCGAGTGGGTCGAACGCGCGAGGCGCGAGATGCCCGAGCTGCCCGGCGCGATGGCGGCGCGCTTCGAGCGCGACGACGGCCTGTCCGCCTACGACGCGTCCATGATGACGCAAAGCCTCGCCTTCGCCCGCTACTACGAGACGGCGCGCGACGGCAGCAAGCAGCCGAAGCTGGTGGCCAACTGGCTGATGGGCGAGCTGAGCAAGCGCCTCAATACGCAGGGTCGCGATCTCGGCGACAGCCCCGTCGCGCCGACCACGCTCGCCGCGCTGATCGCGCGCGTCGCCGACGGGACCGTGTCGAACAGCGGCGCGCGCCAGGTCTTCGATGCGCTGTGGTCCGGCGAGGGAACGGATGTGGACGGGCTGATCGCTGCCAAGGGCCTCAAGCAGCTCAACGACACCGGCGCGATGGAGAAGATCGTCGACGAGGTCATCGCCGCCAATGCCAAGTCCGTCGAGGAGTACCGCGCCGGCAAGGGCAAGGCCTTCAACGCGCTGGTCGGGCAGGTGATGAAGGCATCCAAGGGCCAAGCCAACCCCGCCCAGGCGAGCGAGTTGTTGAAGAAGAAACTCGGCGCGCCCTGAGGCGGCCGGCGCGCGCTCAGCGGGTCTGGGTCGAGGCGGGCTTGATCGGCTTGGTCGCCTTGACAGTGCTGCCGGCGGGATCGACCGTGTCGGCTGCATTCGCGGCATTGGCGATCGTCACGAGCGAGCCTGGAGCCGCGCCGGCCCACAGGCGCCTCAAGTGCGCCAGTTCGGCGTCGTAGCGCTTGGCAATGCGCTCCAGCTCGGCTTTCTGCTGCACCTGCGCATCGCGCTGGGCGGCCACGGCGGCCTCGTTGGCGTCGAGTTGCTGCTTGAGCAGCACCGGCAGGGGCTTGCCCAGGTAGAACTCGGATTCATCGAGCAGCGGCTTGCGCTCGCGCTCGAGTTCGGCCAGGCGGCTCTCCGACAGGCGCATCGCGGCATAGGTGTTGTCCAGCGCCGCGGTGCGGGCCTTCTGGTGCTCGGCCTCGTTCGGGAAGCGCTGCAGCAGCAGGCGGTCGCGGCGAACGGCTTCCGCGCGCGCTTCCTTCTCGGCGGCGGCACGGCGGTCGCGGGCCTCCTTCTCGGCGCGCTCGTCCGCCGTCAGGCTGGGCGGCACGATGCGGATCAAGGTGCCGTCGCGCGACAGCA
>JAOUIM010000035.1 GCA_029884035.1 Aquincola sp.
CGAGCCTGGCCGAGGCAGTGGCGCTCGAGGCGAAGACCCAGGGCGAGTTGGGCCGCGCGCGCGACTTCGCCGAAGGCGTGGCCGCCTTCCTCGAAAAGCGAGCACCGAGGTTCGCCGACCGATGAACGCTCAACAGATCGCAGAAGCCACGCGCGACGCGATGCGCGAGGAGGACCGTGCCTCGCGCCTGCTCGGCATCGAGGTGGTGGCCATCGGCCCCGGCCGCGCGACGGCGCGAATGACGGTGCGCGAGGACATGGTCAACGGGCATGACCTGTGCCACGGCGGTTTCGTCGCGACGCTGGCCGACAGCACCTTCGCGTTCGCCTGCAACGCCTACAACGAGATCACGGTGGCGTCGGGCTTCGACATCCACCTGATCGCGAGCGCCTACCGCGGCGACGTGCTGACTGCCGACTGCGTCGAGGTCAGCAAGGCCGGGCGCACCGGTGTCTACGACGCGACGGTGACCAACCAGCGCAACGAGACGATCGCGGTGTTCCGTGGCCGCTCGTACACGATGAAGGGCAAGCCACTGATCGAAAGCCTGCCGATGGGGAAGCAGCCCATATGAAGAAACGACCCGACCCCGCCGAGCTCGAGCCGATCGAGCGCGCCAGCCGCGACGAACTGCAGGCGCTGCAACTGAAGCGCCTGCAATGGACGCTGCAGCACGCCTACGACAACGTGCCGCATTACACGAGGGCGTTCGACGCAAAGGGCGTGCACCCGCGCGACTGCAGGACGCTGGCAGACCAGGCGAAATTCCCGTTCACCACCAAGGCCGACCTGCGCGCCAACTACCCCTTCGGCATGTTCGCGGTGCCGCGCGAGAAGGTGGTGCGCGTGCATGCCTCGTCGGGCACCACCGGCAAGCCGACGGTGGTGGGCTACACGCAGGGCGACATCGACCGCTGGGCCGACCTCGTCGCGCGCTCGATCCGCGCCTCGGGCGGGCGCGCCGGCGACATCGTGCACGTGGCCTACGGCTACGGCCTGTTCACCGGCGGGCTGGGTGCGCACTACGGCGCCGAGAAGCTCGGCTGCACCGTGATCCCAATGTCGGGCGGCCAGACCGAGAAGCAGGTGCAGCTGATCCGCGACTTCGAGCCCGACATCATCATGGTCACGCCCAGCTACATGCAGGTGATCATCGAGGAGTTCGAGCGACAGGGGATCGACCCGCGCACGATGAGCGTCAAGGTCGGCATCTTCGGCGCCGAACCGTGGACCGAGGCGATGCGCGCCGACATCGAGGCGCGCGCCGGGCTCGACGCGGTGGACATCTACGGCCTGTCGGAAGTGATGGGCCCGGGCGTGGCCAACGAATGCATCGAGACCAAGGATGGCCCGGTGATCTGGGAAGACCACTTCTACCCCGAGATCATCGACCCCGAGACCGGGGCGGTGCTGCCTGACGGGCAGGAAGGCGAGCTGGTGTTCACCACGCTGACCAAGGAAGCGCTGCCGGTGATCCGCTACCGCACGCGCGACCTGACGCGGCTGCTGCCACCCACCGCGCGCTCGATGCGCCGCATGGGCAAGATCGTCGGCCGCAGCGACGACATGCTGATCATCCGCGGCGTCAACGTCTTTCCGACGCAGATCGAGGAGCTGGTGCTGCAGCACGGCCAGCTGGGCGGCCAGTACCAGCTGGTTGTCACGCGCGAGGGGCCGCTGGACGAGCTGCAGGTGCTCGCCGAGCTGCTGCCCGCACATGCCGGCGCCGACCGGGCGGCGATCGGCGGCGCGCTGCAGCAGCGCATCAAGACCATGATCGGTGTCACCGCGACGGTGAGCGTGGGTGCGCCGGAGTCGATCGAGCGCACCCTGGTGGGCAAGGCCAGGCGCGTGGTCGACAAGCGACCGAAATGAGACCACCCCCGAAGCGCCTTCGGCGCTCCCCCTCGAGGGGGCACCGCGAGCGGACCGGCAAAGCCGGATCCGCCTCGGTCGCTTGGAAAGGCGCGTCCTAGGAGACCCTCATGTACACCCAAGCCATGGACACCGCGCCGAAGGAAGAGCGTTCGGCGCTCGAGGACGCGGCGCTGCAGCAGCGTTTCGACGCGCGCATCGATGCCGGCGATTTCATCGAGGCCAAGGACTGGATGCCCGAGCATTACCGCAAGACGCTGGTGCGGCAGATCAGCCAGCACGCGCACTCGGAGATCGTGGGCATGCTGCCCGAGGGCAACTGGATCACCCGCGCACCCACGCTCAAGCGCAAGTCGATCTTGCTGGCCAAGGTGCAGGACGAGGGCGGTCACGGGCTGTATCTCTACGCCGCCGCCGAGACGCTGGGCACCTCGCGCGACCAGATGCTCGATGCGCTGCACAGCGGCCGCGCCAAGTACAGCTCGATCTTCAACTACCCGACGCTGACCTGGGCCGACGTGGGCGTGATCGGCTGGCTGGTCGACGGCGCGGCGATCATGAACCAGGTGCCGCTGTGCCGCTGCTCGTATGCGCCCTACGCGCGAGCGATGGTGCGCATCTGCCGCGAGGAGAGCTTCCACCAGCGCCAGGGCTTCGACGCCCTGTACGTGATGATGACGCAGGGCACCGACGGCCAGCGCGCGATGGTGCAGGACGCGGTGGACCGCTGGTGGTGGCCAAGCCTGATGATGTTCGGCCCGCCCGACAGTGCCAGCACGCACAGCGAGCAGAGCATGCGCTGGGGCATCAAGCGCATCAGCAACGACGATCTGCGGCAGAAGTTCGTCGACGCCTGCGTCGACCAGGCCCGCGTGCTCGGCGTCACGCTGCCCGACCCCGAGCTGCGGTGGAACGAGGCGCGCGGGCACTGGGACTTTGGCCCGATCGACTGGGACGAATTCTGGCGCGTCGTCGGCGGCGACGGCCCGTGCAACCGCGAGCGCCTGGCTGCGCGCGTGACGGCGTGGGAGGAGGGCGCCTGGGTGCGCGAGGCAGCGATGGTCCATGAGCGCAAGCGCGCGTTAAAGGAGGCAGCATGACTCGCGAGACACTGCCCTCCCCTGGACAGGGGAGGGATGGGGAGGGGTCGGGCTCGTTGCGGCCGCAGGCCACCGGCTCCGCAGGAGCCGAGTGGCCGCTGTGGGAGGTCTTCGTGCGCAGCAAGGCAGGCCTGGACCACAAGCACTGCGGCAGCCTGCATGCGCCTGACGCGAAGGCGGCGATCCAGCTGGCGCGCGAGGTCTACACCCGTCGGCAGGAGGGCACCAGCATCTGGGTCGTCAGGAGCGACCAGATCGTGGCCAGCGACCCGGGCGACAAGGACATGTACTTCGATCCAATGGTCGACAAGGTGTACCGGCACCCGACGTTTTACGAGTTGCCCGAGTCCGTGAACCACATGTAGTCGTGACCAGCTCCATTGCATTGAAGCCCAATGCCGATGCGCAGTACGTGCTGCGCCTGGCCGATACCTGCCTCGTCTGGTCGCACCGGCTGGCCGAGTGGTGCGGCCATGCACCGGTGCTCGAGGAGGACATCGCACTGGCCAATCACGCGCTCGATCTGCTGGGCCAGGCCCGTGCGCTGCTCACGCGTGCCGGCCAGCTCGAAGGCCAGGGCCAGGATCGACAGTACAGCGAGGACCAGCTGGCCTACCTGCGCGACGAGCGCGACTTCGTCAACGTCACGCTGGCCGAGTTGCCGAACGGCACCAACGGCCGCGGCGACTTCGCGTTCACCGTGCTGCGCAACTTCGTGCTGTCGTCGTGGGCGCTGCTGATGTGGCAGCACCTGGCACCGTCGCGCGATGCCGAGTTGGCCGCCATCGCCGGCAAAGCGGTCAAGGAGGCCCGCTACCACCGCGAGCATGCAGCCGACTGGGTGATCCGCCTGGGCGATGGCACCGAGGAGTCCGCCCTGCGCATGCAGGCCGCGCTCGATCGCCTGTGGCCCTACACCAACGAACTGTTCGACAGCGACGAGGTCGACCGCGCGGCGGCCGCGAGCGGCCTCGGCCCCGACGGGGCGTCGCTGCGCGAGGCGTGGCTGGCGGACATGCAGACGGTGTTGTCCGAGGCGCGACTCCCGCTGCCGCCCAAGAGCGCCTACCGCAGCGAGGCCAGGTGTGGCCGCCACAGCGAGCACATGGGCCGCCTGCTGGCCGAGATGCAGGTGCTGCAGCGCAGCCACCCCGGGGGTCGCTGGTGAGCGCGCTCGAGCGCGCCGCGCCGCGGGTCGATGCCGCGTGGCGGGTGCTCGCGGACGTGCTCGACCCCGAGGTGCCGGCGCTGTCGGTGGTGGACTTGGGCATTGTGCGCGGCATCGACGCGCTGGACAGCGGCGCGCTCGAAGTGGTGCTCACGCCCACCTACAGCGGCTGCCCGGCCACCGAGGTGATCGAGGCGAACATCGTCGCGGCGCTGCAGGGCGCTGGCCTTGGCCCGGTGCAGGTGCGCACGCAGCGCGCGCCGGCGTGGACTACCGACTGGATCAGTGCCGAGGGCCGGCGCAAGCTGCGCGACTATGGCATCGCGCCGCCCGGCGCGGTGGCCGAGGCGGTGCCGATCCGCCTGCTGCGCCGTGCGGCGGTGCCCTGCCCGCGTTGCGGCAGTGCGGCCACCGAGCGGCTGTCGGGTTTCGGCGCCACGGCGTGCAAGGCGCTGTACCGCTGCACCGCGTGCCGCGAGCCGTTCGAGTATTTCAAGCCGATATGAACAGCCCGCTGTTCCACCCGCTGCGCGTGCGCGCGATCGAGCCCGACACCGACGAGGCGGTGATCGTGTCGTTCGACGTGCCCGCGCCGCTGCGCGACGTGTTCAGCTTCAACCAGGGCCAGTACCTGACGCTGCGCACCGAGGTCGACGGCGCCGACCTTCGCCGCTCGTACTCGATCTGCGCGGGCATCGACGACGGCGAGCTGCGCGTGGGCGTGCGCAAGGTGGCCGGTGGAGTGTTCTCGAACTGGATCAACCAGCGCCTGAAACCCGGCGACACGGTGCAGGTGATGCCGCCGCAAGGCCGCTTCTTCGTGCCGCTGGATCCCGCGGCGCACCGCCACTATCTGGGCGTGGCCGGCGGCAGCGGCATCACGCCGATCCTGTCGATCATGAAGACGGTGCTCGGCCGCGAGCCGCATGCACGCTTCACGCTGATCTACGCCAACCGCGCCGCCAAGTCCACGATGTTCAAGGAGGAGATCGAGGACCTGAAGAACCGCTACATGGCGCGACTGGTGCTGCATCACGTTTTCTCGGGCGAGGACACCGAGCTGCCGCTGCACCAGGGCGTGATGAACCGCGACAAGCTCGGCCAGTTCCTCGGCCGCCTGGTCGATGCGGCCTCGATCGACCATGCCTTCGTCTGCGGGCCCTACCAGATGAACGACGAGGCCGAGGCCGCGCTGCTCGCGGCGGGCGTGGCCGAGGAGCGCATCCACATCGAGCGCTTCGGCGTCGCCCCCGCGGCGGCCGGCGGTGCCGGCCAGGCCCTGGGCGCGGTCGAGCACGAGACCAAGCCGGGCGACGCCGAGCGCGCGCGCATCGTGATCGTGCGCGATGGCCTGAAGCGCGAGTTCGATTTCTCGAAGGACGATCCGAGCATCCTCGACGCTGCCTCTTCGGCGGGCCTGGAGGTGCCGTTCTCGTGCACCTCGGGCGTGTGCGGCACCTGCCGCGCCAAGCTGGTCGAGGGCCAGGTGCGCATGACGCGCAACTTCGCACTCGACAAGGCCGAGGTCGCGGGCGGATTCGTCCTGACCTGCCAGTCGCATCCGTTGACCGATCGGGTGGTGTTGTCTTTCGACGACCGTTGACATGGCCCGCACCCGTGCCGCGACCTACGACGACCAGCGCGCCTTAATCCTCGCTCGCGCGGCCGAGCTGTTCGCGCGCCGCGGTTTCTCGGCGGCGACGATGAACGACGTGGCCGCCGCCAGCGCAGTGAGCAAGGCCACGCTGTACCACTACTTCCGCGACAAGCGATCGCTGCTGGCGCAGATCGCGCTCGCGCATGTGCAGCGGCTCGAGTTGCTCGTCGATCAGGTGCGGCAGCAGCGTCTCGGGCCGGAGGCGCAGCTGCGCATGCTCATTTCGCGCTTCATGCAGGCCTACGCCGGCGCGCAACACGAGCACCGCGTGCTGACCGAAGACGTGAAGTTCCTCGATGAGGCCGAGCGAGACGAGGTCGAGGCCGCCGAGCGGCGCGTCGTCACGGCTTTCGCCGCCACGATCGCTCGCGTGCGTCCGGATCTGAAAACCGGCGCCAAACCGCTCGCGATGCTGCTGTTCGGCATGATCAACTGGACCTTCACCTGGCTCAAGCCAGGCGGCCCACTGACGCATGAAGACCTGGCGACGATGGTGGTGCAACTGTTCTTCGGCGGGTTGCCAGCGGTCGCTGTGTCGCCGGCAAAGCGCCGCGTGAGCACGACCGCGCTGGCTTGACGAAGTCCTGCGCCATCGCCGCGCGATCGGCAGCGCCCGGCTACGTGCCGCGACGCGACGCCAACATCGCGGAGGCTTCCTTCTTACCCAGCTTCCGCAGGGCGGCGATCGCGGGCATCTGCCTGGCACGGGGACGGGCCTTGCCGGCTTCCCAGTTGTAGACAGACTGGCCCGACGTGCCGAGCAGCAGCCCGCAGTCATGCGCCGACAGGGCGAGTCGGCGGCGTTGCGACGCCAGTCCCTTGGCACTGAAACGGAACGACTTGTCCGCCGCTTCCTTCGATGGGGACGGCGCGCTCGCCGCTCCACCACTTCGCTGCAGGCGGCGCAACGTTTGTTCAGCGGCGTGGATTCGCCGCTTGAGCGCAGCGATCTCCGATCGGTAGTCAGCGACCGCCTTGCGCAAGGTCTCGGTGGCGGCGCGGACTTCCTTGCGGGCCAGTCGTGATATTTCGGTTTTAAGCAGCGACGCAATGTTGGGCATGGGGGGATTCTGCACTGACGCGCCCAAAGTGGCTTACACCGCCCGCGAACGTACCGTACCCCGCTCGTCAGGCCACCGGCGCGAGGCGCTTCGCCAGGGCGTCACCGACGAACTGCATGAACGCGCGTACGCGCGCGGTGCGGCGAAGGTCCGGGTGGGTGAGCATCCACACGGGCTGTGCCAGTTCGGGAATGGGATCCGACACCGGCAGCAGTTCGGGGTGCTTGTCTTCCATGAACGTGGGCAACACACCCACGCCGATGCCCGTGCGCAGCATCGCTGCGAGGGCATTGAAGATGTCGACCCGCACGCGCACCGTCGATTGAACGAGGTGTTCGCGGAACCAGCGGTCGTAAACGCGGGTCGACGCATCGCGTTCGAACGCGACCCACGGCGCCTCGCGGGTGAGCACGCCCACTGGCGTCACCTGCTGCGGCAGGCCCGCCGCGCCGCGCAACGCATAGATCCGGCACTGGGTCATGCCGAGCTGGTGCCCGACGAGGTGCTCGGCCACGTGACCTGACAGACGCAGCGCAACGTCGGCCTCGCGCCGCGACCAGCTCTGCGCTGAATCGTTGTGCCGGCTCGACAGGTCCACCAGGAAGGCGTTCTCGACCACCTCGACCTCGATGCCGGGGTAGGCCCGCGAGAAGTCGGCCAGAGGCTGCGGCAACAGGTGGTCCATCAGTACGAACGCAGTGGTCACCCGCAGCGCGCCGGTCAGCTCCCGGTCGCGCCCGAGCACCTGGCGCTCGATCTCGTCGGCGCGCGTGGCCATGTGGCGGGCCTGTTCCAGCAGCGCCAGGCCCGCATCTGTTGGTTGGTAGCCACTTCGATGGCGATCGAACAGCCGCGTACCTAGCTGCGCCTCGAGCGCGTCGAGCCGGCGCAGGACTGTCGTGTGGTTCACCTCGAGCGCACGCGCCGCCCCCGCCAGCGAACCGGCAGTCCCGATCGCCAGCGCGTGACGCAGGTCGTCCCACTGGAGCGTCGCCATCTCATTCCTTGCAATAATGCAGACTCAATGTGCATTTTGCCTTCTTGTGTGCTTCATGACGCACTATTACATTGAAGGTACTGAGAGTTAACCCTAAATCCTCGAGCTCTCAGGATCTACCGGCAGGAGTCACCATGTACGTCCGAACCGCCCCTCACGCCTTGGCTCTCGGTGTTCCGCGTGTCGCGCCGCGACAGGTCTCGCCCATTCGGCCCTCGACGGCCATGGCCTTAGTCAACGGTTGGATCGAGCGTCTCGCCGCCTGGTCCGATCGTCAGCCGATGCATCACCATCTCGGCAGCTGGACTCGCCTCTGATGAGCCGCCGACAAGGGCGAACGTCTCAGAAGTCCGCTGTCCACCCGACAGCAACCGATGTGCGCGGTACGAGTTGGATCCCCTTGACCTGCTGATAGACGGGCAACTGAAGATAGCCGTATAGCGTGGCGTTGGGGCCGACGCCAATGGTAACTCCGGGGCTCAGATCGACCACCGTCGAGCTGCTATTGGATGGCTCTGCTTGCGCGCCGCTGTCGTGGGCCCGCCTGCGCATGTTGAGCTGAAGGACGGCGCCGAGATCGTGGGCGTATGCGTGGGACCAGCCGATGGATGCCTCGACCCGCGCCCCCGGCCTGAATTCCTCACGCGTGTTCAGCGCCGCACCAATAGTGAGCTGACCGATCAGGGCGTCTGCCGGCCCAAACGCGCGCCGAAATGCGGCACCGACGATCACGTCGGTGGTACCTGAGCCCGGCTGGAGCGCGCGCTCGGCGCGACTGCCGTCGCCATTGACGACCCGCGTCGATCCCGTGGGAATCTTGAGGCCGGCCAGCCACGCGTACGACGTGGCCGCATCATTGGCGAGTGCCTGCCTTCTTGCGAGCACCTGGATGTCGCCGAGTCTTGTGAATCGCCACTGCTCAGGCGTCGAAGGCAACCCCGTTGTGTCGTCGATCAGGTCGTGACTGTGACTGCGCCGGACGACGGGCACCCGCACCGACACCGACCAGTTCTCGTCGAATCCATACTCCAGCGTCGTGACCAGGTTCAGGTTGCGGGTACGGCGTTCGATGGCTTCCTCGCCGGTCACCTGGCCTGCACCGATGTCAGTCGTGCCACTTCGCAGCCGTGTCTGCGAGACGGACTCGATGCGCACGTCCGCGCTCCAGCCGATGTGGGGCTCACCGGTGCCCTGGGCATAGCGGTCGGTCATCAAGGTGCAGAAGGCCGAACCACATGAGGCGGATGCCATCGTCGTCGTGGCGGCCAGGAGGGCTCCGAGAGCGAGTCTCGGGACAAGGGTATTCATGATCGGGTTACCTCAGAAGATTCATCGCGACGTCGCCATGCGGCGATCAGCGTCGCAGCGCGCACGCGCCATTGCGCGAGCAGCGCTCAAGGCGGAAGGGCACAGCGGGTGTTGGACGGCTGCGGCACGCCGGCCGAAGAGAGTCGGCTGGTCGACCGCGCCAGCGTCAGGCGGGAGTCGGTGGCCCGTGTTCGTGCCGCGAGATCCACGTCGCGCAGCGGTCGTGGATGGCAGCGCTGCAATCGCGATGGAAGTGGGACGGGGCGACTCCGGCTTCGCTGATTGCAGAGGTCGACGCGTCGGGCACTGCCATGGCCGCAAGACTGGTCAGCGCGCAGTGGCTGCTTGCGTGTGTCGCCGCGGGTTGCGAGGGTTGATCGCGCGATGGGTATTGCTCGTCGTGGTGCGGCTGGCCAGCGTGGGCGTCGTGTGACGCCCCCCCCACCGCGACGCCGTACACCGTACACACCTCGGCCACAGCGACGCCGCGCAGTTGAGCCGCGCCAGAGGCGAGCAGGGGCACGGCGGCCCTCAGCATCAGGCCGCCGACGGCGCCCCACACCGCGAGGCGCGTCAACCAGTTTCGGCGCGGCGTGTGATTCATGGCGTCAAGTTGTCTGCAAACACGCGCACTAAGGTTGGCATCCCAGGAGCGAGCTGCACGGCAGCCTTGTAACCCCGTATCAACACTTTTCGGAAGACCCGACATGCAGGGGGCGATCTCCCTACCGCGCATTGCTTGTCTGTCGGTCCAGCGATCGGTGAAAACTGGCCTCAAGTCGGCGGTTCCGGTGCCGATGTCCCTGGCCATGAGCGCCGACACCGACGTCGAAGTGCTGAACGACGCGGCAGTCGCCGCGCCCGCCCCGGCGATTGACAAACCCGAGCCACCCAGCCCGACCGAACTGGTCGAGGGCTGGACTGCGGTCACGTCCGAGTTCGCCGCGCTTCTGCACGATGCCGCGCCCAATGCCGCATGGATCGAGACCCTCGAGGCAGCTAAGGCGCGGATGCAGGCGCTGGCCGGGCGCGACTTCGACGGCGCGTTGTACCTGCTGCTGCAGGCGGCTTCGGGCGGCGAGGATCGATACAGCACACACCACGCCATGCTGTGCGCGCTCGTGGGCGAGGTCTGCGCCGACTGGTTCGCATGGCCGGCCGCGGAGGTGGATTCGCTGGTGTGCGCCGCGTTGACGATGAACCTGTCGATGTCGGCGATGCAGGACACGCTGTCGCGGCAGCTCGAGCCGCTGTCGAGCGAGCAGCGCGAGCACGTGGACGGCCATGCGGAGCGCAGCGCGGCAATGCTTGCCGAAGGCGGTGCGAAGGACGCCTTGTGGATCGAGGTGGTGCGGCGCCACCATGATGCCGACCTTGGGGCCGCACTCGATGCCGCCGCGCCGGCGCAGCGGCTCGCGCATCTGCTGCATCGCGTCGACGTCTACACGGCCAAGCTAAGCCGCCGGACCAGCCGTGACGCGGTGTCACCCGCGATCGCGACTCGCGATACCAGCCTCGGCGAGGATGGCCGGCCCGACGCCATCGGTGTCGCGCTGATGCGCAAGCTCGGGCTCTACCCGCCGGGCAGCTTCGTCAAGCTGGCCAACGGCGATCTCGGCGTCGTCGTGCGCCGCGGCGCCAAGGCACACACGCCGATCGTCGCGGCGCTGCGCCGCGACGACGGTGCGCTGCACATGAGTCCGAAGCGGCGCGACACCGCACGGCCCGAGCATGCCGTGGCACACGGGGTGACCGCCGCCGACGTCAAGGTGCACTTGAACCACCGGCGCAACCTGGCGGCCGGTTGAACCCGCAGCCGTTGCGCCCTCAACGCCGATAGCTGGAATCGCTGGCGTCGAGCTGGCGCAGCAGCGCGGGCCAGGCGAGATTGCCACCCGCCCCGTGCGTGACGGCGGCGAACTGGCGCGGCGCGGCGTCGACGATCGGCTGCGGGATGTGCCGCAGCGCCGCACCGCCGGCCTGGGCGCGCACCTGCATCATGCAGCTCGCCTCGAAAAAGTACATGCCGACGAAGGCCTCGGCGACCGTCCGTCCGACCGTCAGCAGGCCGTGATTGCGCAGCATCAGGAATCGCTTGTCGCCCAGATCGCGCACCAAGCGCGGCTTCTCGTCGTCATTCAGCGCGACGCCCTCGTAGTCGTGATAGGCGAGGGAGGAGAGCACCGCCATCGAGTGCTGCGACAGCGGCAACAGGCCGTCCTGCTGCGCCGACACCGCCACGCCGTTGACGCTGTGCACGTGCAGCACGCAGAGGGCGTCGTCGCGTGCAGCGTGCACGGCGCTGTGGATCACGAAGCCCGCGGGATTGATGTCGAACGGGCTGTCGAAGACCTTTCGACCGTCGAGGTCCACCTTGACCAGGCTCGAGGCGGTGATCTCGTTGAACATGAGCCCGTACGGGTTGATCAGGAAATGATGCTCGGGCCCGGGCACGCGCGCCGAGATGTGCGTGAAGATCAGGTCGTCCCAGCCGAAGCGCGCTACCAGCCGGTAGCAGGCGGACAGGTCGACGCGCTGCTGCCACTCGGATGCGCTCACGTCGCGGCTGATATCCAGGTCGCGGTGGTTCATGTTGCGTGCTCCTCCAGTGCTTGGGGCCATAATATATAGACTGGTCTACTAGCATGGTCAAGATGCCTGAGGTACGTGCCAATCCACCGCCGAGCAGGGGCCGCATGCTCGAGGCGGCGATCGACCTGATGCGCGGCTTCGGCCTGGCGGGGGCCGGCATCAACGACATCGTGCGGCAAAGCGGCGCGCCCAAGGGGTCCGTCTACCACTTCTTCCCGGGCGGCAAGCTGCAGATCGCCGGCGAGGCGCTAGCGGTCTACGCCGGTCGCGTCGAGGCATTCATCGACGAGGCACTGGCCGGCCGGCGCTCCAACCCTGAGCGCGTACGCGCTTTGTTCGAGGCGTTCGCTGCGCGCGCCGAGCAGAATGATTTCCGCCGCAGCTGCGCCGTCGGGACGGTCAGCCTGGACCTCGGTGACGACGCTGAGCCCTTGCGACCCTGGCTCGTGTCGGCCCTGGAATCTTGGCTGCGCGTGATCGAGCACCACATCGATCTCGGCGATGCGCGTCGCACGCGGTCGTTCGCCAGCCTGGTGCTGACGGTGATCGAGGGCGCCTACGTGCGCGCTCGCGCGGAAGGCCACGCGCGGGCCTTCCGCGAGGCCGGAGCCTGGCTGGCGCCGCTGGCGTCGCAGGCCGGCGCCTGAGACGGCTCAGAGCTGGTCGGCCAGATCGCCCAGGTCGCGCGCGACCAGGTCCACGGGCACCGCTGGTGCGGTTTCGCCGCGTCCCGGTCCGTGCTCGTCGGGACGTGCGACGAACGCCGTGCGCAGGCCGGCCTGCGCCGCAGCGGCCAGGTCCGACGAATGCGCAGCGACCATCAACACTTCCTGCGGCGCGCAGTCGAATGCCGCGGCCGCGGTACGGTAGACCTCGAGCTTGGGCTTGTAGTCGCGCGCGATCTCGGCACCGAGGATCGCGTCCCAGTGCCAGTCGTTGCGCCGCGCGAGGTCGACCATCAGCGAAATGTTGCCGTTGGAGCAGGGCGCGACCAGGTACATCGTGCGCAGGCGCGCGAGTGCCGGTGTCACGTCGGGCCAGGCGTCGAGGCGGTGCCAGGCGAGATTGAGCACGACCCGCTGGGATTCGTGGGCGTCGACGTCGAACCGTGCGAGCACACGGTCGAGGTTGCGGCGGTGCAGCGCATCGAGCTTGGAGAAGGGCATGCGGCCAGTGCGAACCTCTTCCATCGTCGGCTGGTACTCGTCGCGCCAGGCGTCGGCGAATGCGTCGGCGTCGACCGTGTCGCCGAACAGCGCTTGCACATCGCGTGCAACGCCGCGGCGCCAGTCGACCAGGGTGCCGAAGACGTCGAACACCACTGCGCGCACGCCCTGCATGCCTATCCTCCCCTAGCGCGACCCGGAGCATGCACCAGGACTGAGCCTCTTGCAGGCCCTGGTGTCACGATCTGGTGCCGGTGAGAAGAGTCGAACTCCCGACCTTCGCATTACGAATGCGCTGCTCTACCAACTGAGCTACACCGGCGCTGAAACAAGCGCGGAATTATATATAGGTGCGGGTGCGCGACTCAGCCGGCGGCGAAGGCGCTGGCGATCGCGCCTGCGGTGGTGAGCCAGCAGCGCTCGCGGTGCGTCGCGATGTGCTGCAGCGCGCGGCGCAGCGCGCGAAGGCGAAACGGCTGGCCGATGATCATCGCGTGCAGTGCAATGCCCATCACCAGCGGCTGCGCGCGCGACTGCTCGAGCATCTCGTCGAACTGGTCGATCACCATGTCGGCGAACTCGAGGGCGCCGACGCGGCGGCCGATGATCGCTGCGCTGTCGTTGAGTTCCTGAGGGTAGGGCACCGAGAGGATGCGACCGCTGCGCGTTTGCATCCACACCGGCTGGTCATCCATGCACCAGTCGAGCAGGTAACGGTAGCCGGCCTCCTGCAGCAGGTCGGGCGTGCGCACTGTCTCTGCAATCCACGGGCTCAGCCACCCGGCAGGCGGCCGGCCCTCATGTTCGGCGATCGTGCGCGTCACGAGCTCGATCAGCGAGCGCTCGCCGGCCTCGGCGAGGCCGGCCTGGTGTTCGGAGTTTGTGCGCCCGTGTGATGCGATCTCGGCGCCTTGGGTACGGAACGCGGTGATCAGGTCGGGGCAGGCCGCATACAGCTCGGAATTGACAAGCAGCGTGACCGGCAGCGACAGCGTGTCCATCAGCTCGTGCAGGCGCCAGGCGCCGACGCGATTGCCGTATTCGCGCCAGGAGTTGTTCAACACGTCGGGCGCAGGGATGCCGGGCACGAGGTCCTCGACGAGGCCCTCGCCCCAGGCGTAGTGCTCCAGGTTGAGCGCGACGTAAACCGCGAGCCCGCGGCCATTGGGCCAGGCGCCGGCGGGGCGGGCGACAATTGGCGAATAGTCGTAGCGGCCGTGGCTGCGCAGCATCGATCGGTCCTTTGCGGGATTCAGGTCTTGCCCGCGTTGGCGAATGCCGCGGCGATGGCCTCGTCGACCGCGATCAGTTCGCGTCCGGCCGGGGCCGCGTAGCTGCCCACGCTCGGCTTGGGGCAGCCCAGGTGGTGCAGCAATTCGGCTTGGCGCACCGCGCAGGCGATGCAGTCGACGAGCGGCACCGGCACCTGCGCCTGCAGCCGCGCCGGCACGCCGGCCATGACGGCACCGGTGAGCACCACGGTCTCGGCGCCATCGCGCTCGACCAGGTCATTCGCCGCGTCGATCAGCTCGCGATCAAGCGCATCGTGCGCGCCGCGCTGGTACGCCGCCGTGCTCTCGAGCGTGCGCCAGCCGGCGATGCGGGCATCGAGCCCGTATGACGTGACGAGCTCTTGGTACAGCGGCCGCACGCGGCGCCCGAACGTGACGATGCCGATCCGGCCGCCCAGCATGCACGCAGTGAGCAGGCCGGCCTCGGTCATGCCGATCACCGGCACGGGCAACAGCTCGCGCGCCGCGCGCACGCCGGTGTCGTACGACACCGCAATCACGACCGCGTCGCAACCCGTGGCGTGCTTGGCGACGAGCGCGAGCGCGGAATGCTCGCCAATCGCCTGCTCGGCTCGAGTGCCGATCACGCGCGCGCCGAAGGTGCCGGTGACGGCCACGATCTCAGTGCCTGGCGACGCACTTGCGCGCGCCTGCGCGGCGACCTTCTCGGTCACGATGTCCGACGTGTTGGCGTTGACGACGAGGATGCGCATCGTGTCCTCCTCAGGCGAACACCGCTTCGAAATCGATCTCGCCGTCGCTGCGCCGCTCGAAGTTCAGCGACGCCTCGACATGGCGCAAGTGCTCGAGCATCTGCTCGGCGGCACGCTTCTCGTCGCGTGCCTCGATGACATCAACCAGATCGGCGTGCTCGTGGTAGGGGCAGGCCGGCACATTGGGGGCATCGTACAGGATGATG
>JAOUIM010000387.1 GCA_029884035.1 Aquincola sp.
GCCAGATGGCGCCGATCCGCGAACAGGCGGGCACCTTTGCCGATTCGATCAAGTTGTGGAGCGCCGCATGAACATCCCCATCGCGATGCCGACCAGCGTCAAGAAGCCCCAGAACGTCCAGAAAGAGGACGCGATGTGGCTGCAGAAGGAGCTGATCAACAAGAACTACATGGAGCTCGCCACGGCGCGGGCAAACAACCGCAAGGTCTCGGCCACCTTCGTGCCGGGCAACCTCAATGAACTCTTGATGTGCTTCGACTTCGCGCGCAGCCTGCCCGAGACGAACGCGTTGCAGAACGGCATGCGCAAGAAGAGCGGCAAGATGATCATGGACGCCGAGCGCGACGGCCAGAGCGAGGACGTCTGCACCTACGTCAAGGCCGACCTCGGGATGATGATGGGCGGCGAGATCGGCCCCACCGGCGACCCGCTGCCGCGGCCCGACGTGCTGCTGCTGTCCTACACCGGCTGCTTCACCTTCATGAAGTGGTTCGAGCTGATCCGCCACAAGTACGGCTGCGAGACCGTGATGCTGCACGTGCCCTACCAGGCCGAAGGGAAGATCGCGCCCAACATGCGCGAGTACGTGGTCAAGCAGCTCAAGGAGAGCGTGATCCCGACTCTGGAGCGCATCTCGGGCGTCAAGTTCGACATCGACCGCCTGCGGCAGTACATGCGCGAGTCGGCCAAGGCCGAGGAAGACCTGGTGCGCGTGCTTCAGAGCGCCAAGAACCGGCCGAGCCCGATCGACGGCTACTTCGGCGCGGTGTACTACATCGGCCCGATCTTCACCGCCTTCCGCGGCACGCCCGAAGCCACCGAGTACTACCGCGTGCTGCGCGGCGAGATCGACGAGCGTGTGCGCAGAGGTCTCGGTCCGATCACGCCCGAGGGCGAGATGGGCGAAGAGAAGTACCGCCTGGTCGTCGAGGGCCCGCCCAACTGGACCAGCTTCCGCGACTTCTGGAAGATGTTCTACGAGGAGGGCGCCGTGGTCGTGGCCTCCACCTACAGCAAGGTCGGCGGCGTCTACGACTTCGGCTTCCGCCACGACCCGGAGCATCCGCTCGAGTCGCTCGCGGACTATTGCCTGGGCTGCTACACCAACCACAGCCTGCCCGCGCGCATCGACATGATCTGCAAGTACATCGACGAGTACAGCGCCGACGGCCTGCTGATCAATTCGATCAAGAGCTGCAACAGCTTCTCGGCCGGGCAGCTGCTGATCTTGCGCGAGGTCGAGCGCCGTACCGGCCGCCCGGCGGCCTTCATCGAGACCGACCTGGTCGATCCGCGCTACTTCTCGGCCGCCAACGTGAAGAACCGGCTCGAGAGCTACTTCCAGATGGTCAAGCAGAAGCGCCTGGCGCACGCCGACACGCGCGCACCGTTCGTGCCGATCGCTGCCGTCTGACATGACGACCCCCAAGCTTGTCGCTTCGCGCCTTCGCTGCCCCCCGAGGGAGCGCATTCTGGCTTGGGGCGGCCCGGCGCCAGACTGACGGGAGGACACCACCATGCGCTGCTTCATCGGCATCGACCTCGGATCGACCACCACCAAGGCGGTGGTGATCGACGAACAACGCAACGTGCTCGGGCGCGGCATCACCAACTCGCGCTCGAACTACGACACCGCTGCCGCGGTGGCCAAGCAGGAGGCGCTGCTCAACGGGCGCTTCCACCTGTTCCGCCAGGCGCTCGGAGCCAGTGGCGCATTGAACGGATCGCTCGACGCCTTCATCGGCCAGCTCGAGCGGGACTTCCGCTCCGAGCAGTACCTCGAGCAGCTGGCCGACCTCGAGGCCACCTGCCGCCGCAACCACGAGAAGACGAACTTCGGCGATGCGCAGCGCGCGGTGCGCGAGGCGCTCGATGTCGTGTTCAAGCAGCTGCAGTCCGAGGCGTGGGAGCTGTTCGCCCCCGGTGCCAAGCGCAAGAGCGATTTCTTCCGCGACATCGCCGGCGCCCAGTACCTGGCGGCGGGCGAGGCGGTGGCCAAGGCGATGGGGCTGCGCTACGACTTCCTGCTCAACCTGTTCGACCGCTCGATCATCGAGGTCGAGAACCGGATCTATGGTGACTCGATGCGACGCCACCTGCTGTCCGCGCTCGAGCGCAGCTTCGCCGCGCTGCCCGAGACGCAGGGCCGTCGCGCGCAGGTCGAGGCGCCGATCAAGGGCGTGCTCGACACCGAGATGGAGGAGACCTACATCGTGGGCACCGGCTACGGCCGGGCGCGGCTGCCGTTTTCCAAGGAGCACATCAGGAGCGAGATCCTGTGCCACGGGCTGGGTGCGCATGTGATGTACCCGGGCACGGCCACGGTGCTCGACATCGGTGGCCAGGACACCAAGGCAATCCAGGTCGACCCGGCCGGCATCGTCGAGAGCTTCCAGATGAACGACCGCTGTGCCGCAGGCTGCGGGCGCTACCTGGGCTACATCGCCGACGAGATGAACATGGGCCTGCACGAGCTCGGCCCGCTGGCGATGAAGTCGACCAAGACGATCCGCATCAACTCGACCTGCACCGTGTTCGCCGGCGCCGAGTTGCGCGACCGG
Organism: Aquincola sp.; assembly: GCA_029884035.1. Classification (GTDB taxonomy): domain Bacteria; phylum Pseudomonadota; class Gammaproteobacteria; order Burkholderiales; family Burkholderiaceae_C; genus CADEEN01. The sequence continues at coordinate 2,562 of JAOUIM010000387.1, forward strand.
CTGTCTCTGGGCGACAAGCGCGAGGACATCATGGCCGGCCTGCACCGCGCGATCATCCTGCGCGCGATGTCGATCCTCGCGCGCTCGGGCGGCATCCGCAACGAGTTCACCTTCACCGGCGGCGTGGCCAAGAACGAGGCCGCGGTCAAGGCGCTGACGAACCTGGTCGAGGAGAACTACGGCGCGCTGACCCTGAACATCAACCCCGACTCGATCTACACCGGCGCGCTCGGCGGCGCGACCTTCGCGTACCGCGCGGTGGTTGAGGAGGGCATGAGCGCGGAAGCGAGGCCCGCATGAACGCCATCACGACCGTGGGCATCGACATCGGATCGGGCGCCGTCAAGTCGGTGCTGTTCCAGGGTGACCGTTGGGTGGCCCGGCGCTGCGATCGCATCCGCCGTCGCGACCCGATGGCCTTGGCGCATGAAGGCTTCGAGAGCGTGCTCGCCGACGCCGGCGTCGACAAGGACGATGTGGCCTACATCGCCACCACCGGCGAGGGCGAAAACGTCAAGTTCGCGACCGGTCATTTCTATTCGATGACCACGCACGCCCGCGGCGGCGTCTTTCTCGACCCCGAGGCGCGCGCGGTGGTCGACATCGGCGCGCTCAACGGCCGCGCGATCAGCGTCGACGAGCGCGGCAAGGTGCTCTCGTACAAGATGACCAGCCAGTGCGCGAGCGGGTCGGGCCAGTTCCTCGAGAACATCGCGCGCTACCTCGGCGTGGCGATCGAGGAGATCGGGCCGCTGTCGTGCACCAGCAAGGACCCGGAGAAGGTCAGCTCGATCTGCGCCGTGCTGGCCGAGACCGACGTGATCAACATGGTCAGCCGCGGCATCGCCACGCCCGACATCTTGAAAGGCATCCACCTGTCGATGGCCTCGCGCATCGTCAAGCTGCTCAAGGTCACCGGCGTCAAGAGCGGCGTCGTGCTGATCACCGGAGGGCTTGCGCTGGACAGCGGTCTGCTGGCGGCGATCCAGGAGGAGATGGTCAACGAGAAGGTGACCGTCACGGCGCGCTCGCACCCGGACTCGATCTACGCCGGTGCGATCGGCGCCGCACTGTGGGGAGCCTTCCGCCACGCGCGGCTGGCCGAGCTCGAGCAGGCCGCTGCGGCCTGAACGACCACCAACAAAGGCGAGCCAAGGCCATGGCCC
>JAOUIM010000388.1 GCA_029884035.1 Aquincola sp.
GGCGACCAACTGCTCAAGCAGGCGAGCCAGCGCATGCGGCGCCAATTGCGGCCGCGCGACTTCTTGGCGCGCCTGGCCGCCGACGAGTTTGCGATCGTGAGCATGCACGGCGACGCCGCTGCAGTCTCGTCGACAGAGCAGACAGCGGAGCAACTGATCCAGTCGCTCGCGCCGCCGTACAAGCTGGGCTCGCGCGAGATCAGCCTCACCGGCTCGATCGGTGTCGTGCGCTTTCCCGAAGATGGCGAGCCGGACAAGCTGCTCGCGCGATGCGACGCGGCACTGCGGTTCGCCAAGCGCGCCGGCGGCGGCCGCGCCAGCGTGTTCCGGCCGGAGATGGAGATCAATCTCGCCGAAGACCTGGATCTGCTCCGCGACTTTCGGCGTGCGCTCGAGCGCGACGAGTTCGAACTCTTCTTCCAGCCCAAGATCGATGCCGCCAGCGGCCAGATCACCGCGGCCGAGGCGCTGTTGCGCTGGCGGCATCCGCAGCGTGGCGAGATCTCCCCGGCGATCTTCGTCGCACTGGCCGAGCGTTTCGGGCTCGTGATGCGGCTGGGCGACTGGGTGATCGAAAACGCCTGCCGCCAGGCGCGTCTGTGGGCCGATCGGGGCCTCGGCATGCGAGTGGCGATCAACCTGTCGGCGCAGCACATGCGCCAGCCCGACCTCGCCGCCCGCATCGCCAGCACGCTGGCGCGCTACCAGATCGAACCCACGCGGCTGACCTGCGAAATCACCGAATCGTTGGCGATGGAGAACACGCAGGCCACACAGACCACGTTCGCGCAACTGGGCGAGGCAGGCGTGCACATCTCGATCGATGACTTCGGCACCGGCTACTCGAGCCTGGCCTACCTGCGCCGCCTGCCGGCCAGCGAGATCAAGATCGACCGCAGCTTCGTGCAGGACCTCGAGCGCAGCGCCGATGCCCGCGCGATCGTCGACGCGGTGGTCAAGCTCGCGCATGCGCTGGGCAAGCGAGTCGTCGCCGAAGGCGTCGAGACGATCCGGCAGCGGCGGATCCTGACCGAGCTGGGATGCAACGAACTGCAGGGCTACCTGTTCGCCAAGCCGATGTCGGCGCAGGATCTGCTGGCCTGGGCACTGGACGACCGTCACCGCGACGAACAGACCTTCCGCAGCTCCCTGTACGTGCAGCCCGACGCCGCGTCGCTGCGCAGGATCGAAGAGGCTCGCGAAGCGGCGCGCCCCGTGCACTGAGCGCGCAGCACGCCGCGCGCTACACCAGCACGCGCTCGATCCCGCCTGCGTTCGCCCGCGCCACGTACTCGGGCATCCACTGCTCGCCGAGGATCTTGCGCGCCATCTCGACCACGATGTAGTCGGCCTCGAGCAACCCGCTCTTCAGGTCGTCCTGGTAGCGCGACAGGCCCTGCAGACAGCTCGGGCACGAGGTGAGGATCTTCACGTCGGCATCCTTGGCCAGTGCACCCGAGGCACGCAGCGCGGCCTCGCCCTTGCGCAGTTCCTCTTCCTTGCGAAAGCGCACCTGGGTGCTGACGTCGGGCCGCGTCACGGCCAGCGTGCCGCTCTCGCCGCAGCAGCGGTCGCTCTTGAGGACCTGGCTGCCCACCAGCGCCTTGACCGTCTTCATCGGGTCCTGCAGCTTCATCGGACTGTGGCAGGGGTCGTGGTACAGGTAAGCGACGCCCTCTTGGCTCCGGCCGCTTCGCTTGACGTCGCCTTCGTCGACGTCAGCCTGCGCCGAAAGGGAATCACCGAGGGTGATTCCCTTTTCCAGCAGGAACTCGTGGATGTCGATGATCCGGCAGCCCGGGAAGATGTCGTCGAAGCGGTAGCCCTGAAGCTGGTCGTAGCAGGTGCCGCAGCTCACGACCACGGTCTTGATGTCCAGGTAGTTCAGCGTGTTGGCGACGCGGTGGAACAGCACCCGGTTGTCGGTGATGATCTTGTCGGCGCGGTCGAACTGGCCGCTGCCGCGCTGCGGGTAGCCGCAGCACAGATAACCCGGCGGCAGCACGGTCTGCACGCCGGCATGCCAAAGCATCGCCTGGGTCGCCAGACCCACCTGCGAGAACAGGCGCTCGGAGCCGCAGCCCGGGAAGTAGAAGACCGCCTCGGTCTCGGCCGTCGTCGCCGTCGGGTTGCGGATGATCGGCACGTAGTGCGCGTCCTCGATGTCGAGCAGCGCGCGCGCGGTTCGCTTCGGCAGGCCGCCGGGCATCTTCTTGTTGATGAAGTGGATGACCTGCTCCTTCGCCGGCGCTGCACCCACCGTGGACGGCGGCGCGGCGGTCTGCGCGTTGGCAGCCAGGCGCAGCATGCGGTTGGCGAAGCGCTGCACCTTGAAGCCGACATCGACCATGGCGCTGCGCACCAGCTTGATCGTCTGCGGGTTCGTGGCATTGAGGAACAGCATCGCCGCCGCGTTGCCGGGACGGAAGCTCTTGCGTCCCATCTTGCGCAGGAGGTTGCGCATGGCCATCGACACGTCGCCGAAGTCGATCTTCACCGGGCAGGGCGACGCACACTTGTGGCACACGGTGCAGTGGTCGGCCACGTCCTCGAACTCTTCCCAGTGCGCCAGGCTGATGCCGCGCCGGGTCTGCTCCTCGTAGAGGAAAGCCTCGATCAGCAGCGAGGTGGCGAGGATCTTGTTGCGCGGGCTGTACAGCAGGTTGGCGCGCGGCACATGGGTCGCGCACACCGGCTTGCACTTGCCACAGCGCAGGCAGTCCTTGATCGAATCGCTGATCGCGCCGATGTCGCTCCTCTGCATGATCAGCGACTCGTGGCCCATCAGGCCGAAGCTCGGCGTGTAGGCGGCCGAGAGGTCGGAGGCGAGGCCGTCGCGGCCCATGCCCCTGATCAGCTTGCCGCGGTTGAAGCGGCCCTCGGGATCGATGCGCCGCTTGTAGTCGGCGAAGCCGCGCAATTCGTCGTCGGTCAGGAACTCGAGCTTGGTGATGCCGATGCCGTGCTCGCCCGAGATCACGCCGCCCAGGCTGCGCGCCAGCGCCATGATGCGAGCGACCGCCTCGTGCGCCGTCTGCAGCATCGCGTAGTTGTCGCTGTTGACGGGGATGTTGGTGTGCACGTTGCCGTCGCCCGCATGCATGTGCAGCGCGACCCAGACGCGGCCGCGCAGGACCTCCCGGTGGAGGCGGCGGCATTCGGCGATCAGCGGCTCGAAGGCGGCGCCGGCGAACAGGTGCTGAAGCGGCTTGAGGATCTGCACCTTCCAAGAGGCGCGCAGGCGGTTGTCCTGGAGGCGTTCGAACAGCGTGCCGTTCGCGCCAGGCGCGTCGAGCGCGGCCAGCCAGCCGCTCCACAGCGCGCGCACCTCCGAAAGCAGCACGAGCGCCTCCTGCACACGGTCTTCCAGCAGCTCGGCGCTCGGGATCTCGCCGGCGTCGTCGGTCTTGCCCAGCGGCAGGTTGCCGGTATGGAAGAACGCTTCGAGCCGGTCGACCAGTTCGAGCTTGTTGCGCAGGCTCAGCTCGACGTTGATGCGCTCGATGCCATTGGTGTACTCGCCCATGCGCTCGAGCGGGATCACCACGTCCTCGTTGATCTTGAACGCATTGGTGTGCTTGGCAATCGCCGCGGTGCGCTTGCGGTCGAGCCAGAACTTCTTGCGCGCGTCGGCGCTGACCGCGACGAAGCCTTCGCCGCCGCGCGCATTGGCGATGCGCACGACCTCGCTGGTCGCATGTGCGACTGCATGCTCGTCGTCGCCG